>CANQAW010000209.1 GCA_947589525.1 Candidatus Gastranaerophilales bacterium | reverse complement strand
TTTTTATTTTTCCAATTTTCTCTTTTAATAAATCCAGAATCATATTATTCGGTCCATCTAATCTAAAAATTTGGCTCGCAAGATTAATAACGGTTCCTCTGTTAGAGATTATTTCTCCTCTTCCTTGGAGTTTAAGATTTCTGACCCCTGCTTTTATAAGAGCTTCAACTTCTTCCGTAGAGTGTGATGAATTTCTGAGGTAATGCTGAGCATGTGTCATTTTGTATTTTGGACAGATAAATTCATCAAATCTTTGAGGTTTAACTCTTGATTTTTCAAGCATTTTAGAATGAGATGGCGCCATCGGACAAGAGCTGACACACAATTGATTTATCATAACTTCAATTCTTGATAAATCATCAAGCAGGCCGGGGTCTTTTGAAAGAACAGCTTTTGAATATTCGGGTCTTACAACAACCGTGTCATATTCTTTTAAAAGTTTATTATAATAAGCGCTTTCCGCTTCCGGAGTCGGATTTTCAACTCTGTCTTTTCCTTGAAAATGACATATTGCTTTAACAACTGACGATATAATCTCGGCATTCGGAAACCTTTTTCTTATATGATCTTTTAATAAGTCTGAAAATACAATAAATCTTCCGCCGAAATCGGATGCTATATCAAGTATTCTGTTTGCATATTTATCATGTAATTGCTCTTCATCTACAACCGTACATGTAAAAGTAAAAGTAGGAATTCCGTTCATGGAAGTTATATATTCAAAATGTGCTTCAAGCTGTTTATCGTTTAATTCTCCGTATATAGTCGGTTTTCTTCCGCCTGACCATGTGGTTGCGGGAGCGCCAAAAGCATTAGCTTTAATCATTGGATACCCAAGCTCTGTTATTGTCTGCTGAATTGCGCCTAATACCGGTTCATATTGAAATTGACAGGGAATTGTCCATTCTAAATTTGAAACATTAAACCTAAAAATGCTAAAATCATTATTCATCTTGACAATACCTCTCTGTAAAATGCACTTGCTCTTGTTTTTTCCTGAAAATATTCAAATTCTCTTCCTAAATAATCGGGCATTATAGAGTCAAATATTGCGTAATTATTTCCGTCTGTTTTAAATATTTGGCACATAATTTTAAGCAGTCTTATTTCAATGTTTATTTGACGTCTTTTATTAGTAGTGTATTTAAATTGTCTTACCCCTTTATCATATAGCAAGTTTACTTCTTTTTCGCTCAATGCCAAACAGTTATTATATTGTTCTTTAGTGAACAAGAATTTTAAAGGACAGTTTACTTCTCTTGGTCTTTCACCTTTTATTATATCTTCATATTGCTTGAAGTGGCTTAAACATTCTTTGCATTCGGGTAAACAGTTGTAGTTAATAATAACTTCGACTTTTGATAAATCGTCAATCAGGGATAAATCTTTTAAAAGAGCGTTTTTGACATATTCGGGTCTTAAAGATACCATATCATAATCTTTTAACAGTTCATTATAATATTTTGTTTCTTCTTGCCAATTTTTTTTCCCATGGAATTTTTCGATAGCTTTTATATAGCTTGCTATTATAAAAGCATTTGAATCTTTTTCTTTAATATAATTTTTTAAGTTATCATCATATACAATAAATTTAGATTTATTTTCAAGAGCTTTTGTTAATATATAGTTAGCATATTCGTCATTTAAATCATCCTTTTCGATACTTGTACTTGTGAAATTGCATAATGCTTCCGCATCCGCTTCATTTAAATATTCATATATTAACTCAAACGTTGTATCGTCCGCTTTTTGTTTTGCATTAACTATGTTTTCGCTCGACCAAGCGCAATCCGGTGAGCCGTATGCAGCGATATTTAATTTTGTTTCAGGTTCAATAAGTCTTATGATTTGTTTAAGCACGCCTGTTATTGTTTCGCTTTGAAAAAATCCGGGAAGCGACCAAACTATATCGCTATCGTACTTTAAAATGTTACTTGGCATCTTTTTTATACTCTTTTCCTTTTATAATACTCTCATAATTCCCCAAGTACTCTTTTTGTATGAACACTTGCTATTTAAATATTAACATCAATAATTTTTAATTGCAATTTTGATTAATATAAAAAACAAGATACAGCACTTTTTGAAATTTCTTTCAGTTCGGGTTTTTTGTTTTTACAGATTTGCATAACATAATTACATCTCGGATGAAATTTACAACCTGAAATGCATTTTGTTATCGGGGAGACTTGTCCTTTTATGCTTTTTAATTTTTTACCTTTTTTGTCGGGAATAGCTTCCAATAATGCTCTTGTGTACGGGTGAAGAGGATTTTTAAGAAGATTTAAACTATCCGATTTTTCCATAATTTCCCCAAGATACATAATTGTTGCACTATCGCAATAATTGGAAACTATTGATAAATCATGCGTTATTAAGATTATCGTTTTTCCGAGCTCTTTTAATTCCAATAATAAATCTAAAATAGAATTGGATACTGAAGCATCAAGCGCCGTAGTCGGTTCGTCAGCTAATATAACCTCGCTGTTTTGAATTAAGCTTGTCGATATTATAATTCTTTGCTTCATTCCTCC
>CANQAW010000208.1 GCA_947589525.1 Candidatus Gastranaerophilales bacterium | reverse complement strand
GCATATTCTTTGCCTACATCTATTGAAAATGAATAATCACATTTTTCATACAGGATTGATTTTTGATTATTGGTTACACATAAGGTTTTTGCGCCTTTTTCCTTAATTTTTTTGAAAGCACCTACCGTATCTTTGGAATTTCCTGATTGACTGATAAAAATATATAATGTATCAGTATCAAAAAAAGAAAAGTCGGAATTTAAAACCTCGCTTGCATACTCAACGTTTGTTTCAACCTGTGAAATTTCTTCAAAAAAGTTTTTTGCAAAACAGCCCGCATTATAAGACGAACCGCTTGCAATAATTTTAATCCTGTTTATTTTAACAGGAATATCGGCACAAACGCAATAATTTACAAAATATATATCTGTTAATTTTTCAATAAATTCGATTTGAGATTTAATCTCGTCTTCCATCATATAACTCATGTTCATATTATAATCTAAAAATGATAAATTGTGTCTATATTCATATTCCTTTTTGCCAAAAAAAGTGTAAATACTGCTCTTTCTGCTCATTTGAATTGTTAAAATATAAAAACAATTACATTGAAGCTTTGATTAAAGAAATTAAACATTTTTACAAACAACAAAAACTGAAAACTCTCTATTTCGGCGGAGGAACGCCATCACTGCTTGATATTAGCGATTTAAAACAAATTCTTGACGAGTTTAATTTTAATTCGGATACTGAAACAACAATAGAAGTAAACCCGAATAGGGTAAATCTTAAAAAGTTAAAAGAGTTAAAGCATCTGGGGTTTAATCGCTTTAGTCTCGGAGTGCAAAGTTTTGATGACAATATATTAAAAATAATCGGAAGATGTCACACAAAAAAAGAAATCTTAAATTGTCTTGAAAATTTCAATAAAGCGGATATTGATAATTATTCGATTGATTTAATATACGGTCTTCCTCAACAAGACATCAACAAGTGGGTTGAAACCTTAAATTTTGCTCTTAAATTCGATATAAAGCACATTTCGTTATACGGCTTATCAATTGAAAAAGGAACTTATTTTTACAAATTTCCGCCCGAAAAACTGCCCGATTTGGATACTCAGGCAAAAATGTATGAAGCCGGTTTGAATATTTTAAAAAAAGATTTTATACACTATGAATTTTCAAATTTTGCCCGTGCAAAAAAATACCGCTCCAAACACAATCTTGCATATTGGAATAGGAAAAATTACTACGGCTTCGGACTGAGCGCCTGCGGTTTTATCGAAAATAAAAGATATGCAAATACGCATAATTTAAAAGAGTATTTGTCAAATCCGACAATAAGATGCTATAAAACTTTAAACCTTAACGAGCAAATCGAAGAAGAAATATTTCTTAACCTGCGCACCAAAGACGGATTAAATCTCGACAAAATAAATAAAAAATACAACACCGACATTTATGAAAAATATAAAATTCAGTTTGAAAAATTTATAAAAAATAAATATCTGGTAAGAAAAAATAATATAATACGTTTTACGCAAAAAGGGATATTGATTTCAAACGAAGTTTTATGCGAATTTATAGAAGTGTAACAAAATTGCCATACATTGCAACAAGGACTATAATTCTAGCATGGATAAGAGTTACGATTTTAAAAGATGGTATGATAAAAAGCCATACGCAGACAGTGTTTTAGACATTCTAAAACACCTTTCTCTCCAATCTCACTATGATATCGCAAGAGAAGTTTTAAAAATAATCGAAGCCGTTAAAATTAATTCACGGGAATTAAATGATATTCCGTTAAGCATAGGTGTTGAAAGAGTTCTGGGATTATACAACCAAAACTATCAACGCCGTTGGTATGACAAAAATCTTCCGCTGAATCGAATTTTTAAAAGTGCTTCATGCTTGCAAGAACAAGATTTTCAAAATATAATGCAAGGTATATTCACAAGCTTAAAAGAAGAAAATAAACAAGACTGATGGAAAAAACCAAAGAAGAAATAATTAAAGATATGCAGGAAGTCATCTATCAAATGAAATTAGATGACATAACGGAAAATCCCGAAAGTGAATTTGAACTGTTTCCTTGCAGTGCGTGTGCAAAAGATGCACCGCTGGCAGGCTCAATCCAATATTCAAAATACAGATTATGCAACAACTGCGTTCTTTTATACGAACTTGCACTTAAGCTGAAAAAAGTTAAAAATATTGAAGAATATATGCAAAAAACAGAAGACTTAAGACTTCAAACAATGTGCGATTTTATTAAACAAGACAAATTAAAAGAAAACAATTAAGATGAAAAATGTTATAATTCTAGGCTCAACAGGCTCAATCGGAACGCAGGCGCTTGAAGTAATCGACAAATTAGACAATTTCAAAGTTTTGGCCTTATCCTGCGGAAAAAATACAGAACTTCTCAAAAAACAAATTAAAAAATTTAACCCTGAAATTGTCTGCGTTCAAGACAGCGAAAGCGTTAAAGAAATAAAAGAAGAATTTAAAAATATTGAAGTTTTATTTGGACAGCAGGGTCTTATTGAATTATCCGAAAATAAAAAATGCGATGTTTTTATATATTTAAAATAAATCCAACTTTAGAAATTTTAACAAAAAATAATCCGTATGAA
>CANQAW010000207.1 GCA_947589525.1 Candidatus Gastranaerophilales bacterium | reverse complement strand
TCAAATAAGTATCAGCATCTTCGGCATTTACAGGGAGAGAAGATAAGTTAAACACGGATACAATTGATACTGCAAGTAAAAGCCCAAAACCTGACCTAACTCCCTTAAATAAGCCTATTTTCCGCTCGGGGGGGGGATTTATAGGTTTAATTTTCTTCATACTCTTATCCTCAACTATTTTAAGTTACAAGTAAAAATAATATAAAATAACTGTAACCCGTCACGAAGTTTGAGAATTTTTGCAGTTAGTTTGAGAATTTTTAAAAACACAAAAATATATATTATAGATATATAATATTATTTAATAAAATTATTATTTTACATTAAACAAAACTTCCTTTTTGGTTTAATAAAATTTCTTTTAGTATAAATTCACCAATTTGAGGATGAACACAATTTCTTAATAGTTGTCTTTTTTTATAATTATTTAATTTATATTTATTCAGGTTAAATTCTAATTTGTTTTGCATTAACTGTATATTGTCCCTTATTTTTGTATATTTAAAATCAAATTGAAATTCATTTGAATTAATTTTTTGATTACTCCAAAAATAATGCCGATTAAGCTGAAATGATGGTTCAATTAATGATTTATAATATGGCTTAACGTTTTCTATAACCCAGTCCCCTTTATAAAAAGTTTTGAGCCATATAATTTCTTGATAAAGCGTCATATCGGGAAATTTAAGTGATTTATCAGAAAATCTTGTCATTTGCAAAATAGAGTGGGTCGGACATGGCGGACTTGCCCATATAAAATTAAATTCCCTAAAATGTTCTCTTAAATATTCGTGTGCATCAGCGATAATAACTATATCGTTTGGATAAAACTCGGAATAAATTTGAGCTGTTTGAGGGTCAAGTTCTACAGCCGTTATCCCCCCCCCCCGACTTCTTTTAGAACATTGTCCCAATATTTTCGATTACCGCCAATTCCTGCATATAAATTTAAAATATTCATCTTTTTAAACTCCTTATAAAATACTTTTAAATGATTTTTAAATAACTTTTAAAAAAAAGGGGGATTATTTAAATCCCCCAACCTGGAAGGAAAAAGGTGACCAACATATTAATAATTTTTTATAACAGTTACAACTAACTGTTAATAAAACAAGGCGAAAGCCTTGCCTGTACTTCCTGCTCAATATAAATTCAGCACCCTGTACCGAGCAAATGCAGGGTGCTTTATATTTCATCTTGAAATTGCTTTACGCTCGTTTTTGTCGTTGCTGACGCTTTCGCTGCCGCAACTTCAAACCTCGCTTACCGAGTTTCGTTTTACTTCACCCGTCCGCAATTTCGCTATTCAATTGTCAATGTTCAAAAAATATTGTGTTTATTAACTTATAAACAGTTCTCGTTCCGCTTTGCGTCTATTGATTAACCCCTTTAAAACAGTTCCTCTTGATTTGTTATAAAGAAGAATTTTTTCAGCTATAATATCTGTATTTCTGCCTTTTACAAGGGTTTCTAAATTTTCTTTACCGCAATTAAATGTAAAAGAAACCAATGCATCAAACTGATTTTGATTTAATGGTATTTTTACAACATTATTAACGGCTTTTTCAAACTTTTTTAAATCCTGTCTAAATAGTCTTTCAGCCGCATCTAAAGATATTTTCATCCCTTTTTTTACATCGCTGCCTGTATGACCGTAACCGATAGTTAATGTTCCTACTACAACCATTCCTTCGGTTATAAATTTTTTGGGATTGGATTTATCAAAATCATCATAACTGTATAATATACAACCCTCTTTATTTTTTATAAAATTAAATCCGTTTTCGCTTAATTCCATTAAATTAGCTCCTTATATATTTTTTTTAGGTCAATTTCTTTTTTACTCCAAAGCCAGCCTATATTGAAATTGACAGCAAAGCATTCAACAGGTATATTTTCACAAATATTTATTTTTTCGCCGTTTTTTTCAATTGTTTTTAACAAGCCCATTGATTTTAACTTATAAACAGATGCAGACACTTTGATATATTGATGATATTTACATTCAAAATCATGCCCAATGGATGCACGTATATCCCACTGCATTTTTCCGCCTGCAATAGGTGCAAGCAAATTATTTATTGTGTAGCCGTCTGTTACAAAAAATCTTGGAACATATATTAATTCGCTATTATCATCTTCATATAATTGATTATGAAGTGTAAAATATAAACTGTCTTTTTCGCTCTGTTTTATTATAGCTTTTTCCGTTAAAAATCTACCCATTTTTATTTTTCCTTTTAATATTTGGAGGGAGTACCCCTCTCTGTGGTCGACCGAGCGCATACGTTCAGTCGGTTAAAATTTCCAAGTAAATAAAAACCCGATGCGATTTTTATTTACTTTTATTCTCCTCAACAAATCTAATAACAGTTTCTTTAACTTTTTCCAGAATTTCATCTGCGTATTTCTCCACTATTTCAAGTCCTTTTTCTTTAAATTCAGGCATAAGTTTAACAACCTTTTTTGCTAAACGTCTGATAACAAATCTTTCAAACCAATTAAATACTTTTGCCATAGTTAATTTACTCCTTTTCTAAATCTTTTTTATTGACGGCGGAGGGGTTTAAGTCCTCCGCTGTC
>CANQAW010000206.1 GCA_947589525.1 Candidatus Gastranaerophilales bacterium | reverse complement strand
CACATAATAAAAAAATAACTGTTTACGGCTCTAATTTACAATTCTTAATGTTTAAAAATACACTTAATTTCGCAATCTGAGCGGAATTGAGCTAATATTTGCTTTTTTCTATTGCGTAAAAGTTACACTAAAAAAATTGGTTAAAAAGCTTGTTGGAATTGCCATTGCGCCATTTTTTGCTTTGTGTTATAATAGTAGTAGAGCATACTAGACATTACGGCATACAAGAATGGATACAAATTTAGGTCAAAATTACTATAACGGTTACTATGAGAAGTATTTTACCGACTATCTTGTTAAATTGTCAATGCAGGATAAAAGGATAAAAATAGTACTTTCTCTGTTTATAATTTTGCTTTTGTTATCTATGTTCGGATTTTCAAAGCCGATGTTTGCAAATCAAAAAAGCAGTGAAAATATTGTAGTTGCGGATAATGAACAAATTTATACACAGGAAGCGTTTAAGCATAATATTTTAAATAAATATGCGGGTTCTTACGTTGTTTTTCCCGCGTCAGGCATTGCACATATTAAAAAAACAAAATATATTAACTCTAAGCCAATAAAGATTAATATAGTCGAGCTGAATACGAGAGTTAATAAGTCTTTAAAAATTAAACCGCAAATTTCGGGATATAAATTAAGCTCAAAATCAACGGTCAGAAGAATTGCACAAAAGTCAAACGGCATTGTGGCAATAAATGCGGGATTTTTTAAACCTCAAAGCGGTGTTCCGCTGGGTGCTCTTGTAATTGACGGAGAAATTTTGACAGGGCCCATATACAACAGAAGCGCAATAGGAATTTTTGAAGATAACAACAGAACTTATTTTAAAATTGCAAACGTGTCTTATGATATTAAAGCGTATACAAAAACACAAACAGTGCATATTGACAACATTAACCAACCGAGAATGCTTTCAGCTTACACTCTTTTATACAGTTCCGTATGGGGCTTAAATTCGCCCGTAGCACCAAAGAATTGTTACAATGTACTCATTCGGAACAACAAAGCGGTTAAAATATCGGCAAATCCAATACCGATTTCGGGTTCAGATATTGTTATTCAGGGAAATAAAGAACTTATGCGCCAAATAATGCGTGATAAAGAAATATACATAGACATAAAACTGCCCGACGAATTTAAAGGCGCAAAACATATAATTGGTGCAGGCCCTTTCTTGGTTAAAAATTCTCAAATATATGTTGATGTCAAAACACAAAAATTAAGCGCCATATCGGGTAAAAATCCAAGAAGCGCAATCGGTTTTAAAAATGACGGTACTTTAATTATAGTTACAATCGACGGAAGGGAAAAATCATCGGTCGGGATGACACTTTTTGAAACGGCTTCTTTAATGAAAAGTTTGGGATGTGAATTTGCAATGAATTTTGACGGAGGTTCGTCAAGCGCTTTATATGTGAACGGAAAGATTGTTAACAATGCCGTTAACAAAGAAGGAATTGCAGTTTCAAATGCACTCATTGTTTACAGCGAAAATGAGCAGGAAATAAAAATTTCGAAATTGGATTAGTATGGAAGAGTTTATGAGGGGTTTTTAATAAACCCCTCTGCGGTAATTAATCAAAATATTTTTTATCTTTTATTTCATCGGGCAAAAATTGCTGTTCGTATTGCGGATTATTATGAGTATAAACATATCCGACCCCAAAACCGTAATTTTTAGCTGATTTATAATGAGAATCCCTTAAATGCATGGGCGGTAAATAATCTTTACCTTCTTTAATGTCTTTAATTGCATTGTCAATTGCCATAATTGCTCTGTTTGATTTTTTGGCGCCTGCAACAAATTCAACCGCTTGAGCCAAAACAATTCTTGCTTCGGGCATTCCGAGGTGCTCAACTGCTCTTAATGCGGCTTCGGCAATCAAAAGCGCTCTAAAATCGGCGTTTCCTACATCTTCGCTTGCCGTAACAATTAATCTTCTTGCGATAAATCTGGGGTCTTCACCTGAAATAAGCATTTTTGCAAGATAGTAAACAGCGGCATTTTTATCAGAGCCTCTCAAACTCTTCTGAAAAGCGCTGGCGTAATCATAATGCGTATCTATGGAATATCTTATTGAAGATTTTTGCAGAAGTTCTTCAATAAGCTCTTTTTTAATTTCATCATCCGAGGCAAAATAGGCGTTTTCTATCGAATTCAGACAAAACCTCGCATCACCGTTCGATAAATTTACAATTGTTTCAAGTGCGTCATCTTGTAAAGTTTTAGTGCCGTATTTTTCGGTTAAATAACTCAATCCTTTCAGAGTTATTTTCTTAAGGCTTTCATTGTCGATTTTATTTAACGTAATGACCTGTGCTCTTGAAATCAATGCGGGCACTGTGTGGAATGAAGGATTTTCCGTTGTTGAACCTATAAAATAAAACAAACCCGATTCAACGTATGGTAATAAAGCGTCCTGCTGTGTTTTTGAAAAACGATGTATTTCATCTATGAAAATGATTGTTTTAACGCCTTCTCTTAATTTTTGTTTTGCAATTTCAACCGTGTCTTTTATATCTTTTACACCGGAATTTACTGCGGATAATTCATGAAAATAACAATTATGAAACTTAGCGCACAAACGTGCGAGAGTTGTTTTACCGCA
>CANQAW010000205.1 GCA_947589525.1 Candidatus Gastranaerophilales bacterium | reverse complement strand
ATATTGAGGATGAAGAAACGGCACAACCCGTTTCAACCCGTCCGACATACAGCCCTACGGTATCTCAAATAGCATTTGAAGCACCGGGAAGCATTGTTGATAATAAAGCTTATACTAAATTTTTACAACTGATGGGAAAAACAATTAAATTAAATCTTCAAAATGAGCTTTTGCTGGTAAATGATGTTCCCGTTAATAAATATGCAAAAATTGATATGCAAATTATGGCAAACGGGGTTGTAAATTCGGTTAAAATTACTCAATCATCAGGTTCTAATGCTGTTGACAGCGTAGTTTTAAGAGTTATAAAAGAAACGTTAAGCTATATGAAACCGCCGAGCCATGGAATTGTTACAAAACCTGCTGTTATAACAATAGGCATAGAACTTCATTAATTTTACTTAATTTTTGTTAATTTTATATTCAAATGTGGAATTATCAAATCGGATTGTAAAAGGATAGAGTGAAAATGTCTATTAGCCCCATAAGCAGTTTATCTATATACGAATATTATTACTCGATAAATCGTAAGAAAAATTCTCCGATTGCAAAAGAGCTTGAACAATACGGCATTAAACCGAGTGATGATGATACAAAAAATATAATAATGCTTCAAAGAGCCCAAGCTCTTAATCAGGAAAACGAACAAAGCACTCAAAGTATTTCATATCAAGACAGACCTTGGGCGGATTTAATGAATCAATTAAATATATCGTTCAGCGAAGACCCCAAGGAAGATATAGAAAATATAAAAAAAGAATTGAACAAACTCCTTGTGGGAGTTGCCGATGAAGAATTGGAAAGCGAGGTTTCCGATTTAATAAATTATGCTGAAGGTTTGTATGTCGACTATCAAAATATGAACCTTAAATCATTCGATACAAGTGCAACTCTTTCAACGCAATTAAATGCTATTGCAAACTATAATATTGCAAGCATTTAATCGGTCGGTTAGAATTTAACCGATGTATCAACAAAATTCCAATCCAAAAATTCTGCTTTGAAGTTATTGAAAGGCAAAATTGAGCATTTATCAAAATCCAAAGGTAAATGCTCTTTTTTATATTCTTCCCGCCAGCATTGTTTAAAAGCCCCTAAATTGCCCCCTTTTTCAACAACTTTAACCAAAAATTCTCCTAAAGGTTTATCATATCTTGATAAAATACTTTGTATAACATCCCATTCGATGCTTGATGAACGGAAATTAATCCCCAGTTTATGAAATTCTTTTTTAAGATATTTAATTCTGTTTTCTAAAGTTTTCTTATCGAACCTTTCGACTCTTTCAAAAGGAGTTTGCGCTTTTGGAATAAATGTTGAAGAAGAAAATGTAACTTCAAAAGGAGTTTTATTTTGTTTTATTTGTTTTTTGATTTTTTTGGCAAGTTCAATTATAGCTTCGATATCTTGCGTTGTTTCTGTCGGAAGTCCAATCATTGTATAGATTTTCATACCTTTAAGACCGTTTTTCTGCGCACAATCAAGAGTTTTTAGAATTTGTTCATCGGTTAAATCTTTATTTATATAATCTCTTAATCTTTGGCTTCCTGCTTCAAGCGCTATTGTTGCCGTTTTTTGACCGCATTTAACTAAAGTTTTTATTAAATTATCATCGGCTAAATCCGCTCTTAAAGATGAAATTGACAGTTCAACGGGAGTTTTATCGCATATTTCCGCTATATAAGAAACAATATCCGCAAACCTCGGATGACCTGCGACATAAGCCCCTAAAAGAGCAATTTTATTTGTATATTTCAAACCAAAATCAATGGCTTCAATTATTTTATCAAAATCAACAAAGCGAACAGGCTGATTTAGATAGCTCGCAAGGCAGAATTTGCACCTTTTGGGACAGCCCCGTTCTATTTCAAGCACGAAAGTATCCTGAAAAAAGCTGTCAGAAGATAATATCGGGGTATATAGAGGATTTTTTTTGATATCATCTCTCACTATTTTAATTTTTTGTTTTTTATCCGAAACATTAGGAACATAAATTCCCTCAACTTTTGATAACTGTTTTAAAATTTCGCTTCTTTTCAGATTTCTTTTATTTTTTAAAATTTCAAAAGCCCTTTCAAGGCAAGCCTTTTCTCCGATTGAAATAAAATCAAAAAATTCCTCATACGGAATAGGATTTGACATCATAACAGGCCCGCCTGTAAAAATTATGGGGTCTAAATCTCCTCTTTCGCGCGAAAAAAGAGGAAAATTATATTTTTTAAGCATTTTAATTATATTGAAAATATCAAGTTCAAAACTCACGGAAAACCCGAAACAATCAACACTTTTAGGATTTATTCGAATTATTTTGGAATTCGAATATATTCGCTCTATAAATATTTCAGGGTCGCAATCGAGCATTTTAAAAATACTCAAATAACCCAATGATGCCATGGCAAAATTTTCAATTGCGCCGTAACCTAACCAAACAATGATTTTCGGGTTTTTATCGGGTCTTTTATATAAAAATCTTTCCATTATCTGTTATTTATTCTATTTAAGTATAGTTCATCCACTAAAACGCAGATAACGCTTGCAATTGCGGGAGATAAAATTAAGCCCCAGAAGCCTAAAAATCTGGCACATAAAAGCAAAGCTACTATTATCATCAAAGGGTGCATATTTAACATTTTGCCAAACAGTACGGGTTTTAAAAGCTGATTTTGCGCCCACTGCGCAGCTAAAAATA
>CANQAW010000204.1 GCA_947589525.1 Candidatus Gastranaerophilales bacterium | reverse complement strand
TTAGTACCTCCGGGGCAGTCGTATACGCATCCTGTTCCGCTTGCTTTATACCCTTGGGCACAATTTGTGCAGAATGTGGTGAAACTATTAAAAAATCTTGCGCACATGATGCAAGATTAAGTCATATGATTAAACTTAATGTAAATGATTTCAAAATATAAATCGTACAATTTAATTTTTATATTGAAGTTCATCTATTTTGTTTGTTGTAAATTTTATAATTTCGATAAGTTCTTTTGAAATTTCTTCTTTGTTTTTAATAGTTGTTCTTTTCAAAAACAAAAAATTTTTTGTGTTGTAATTATCCAGATATTTATTTTTAAAATTTATAATTTTATCGCAAATTAGCGCATCAATATATTGTTTTTCTTCGCAAAGATATACAACTATCTCGCATAATTTCAAGTATGAATTTATAATATTTTGACCGGTAAAATCTTTTTCAAATTTGTATATTAAATTGAGAAGTTTTTTATACTTATCAGACAAAAATTTTATTTTGTAGGGGTAAATTTTAGTAAAATATTGACTTGTAGTGTTATATCCGATGTTGTACAGTTCTCTCTTTTTTTCTTTTGAAATTAAAAAGTCAACAACAGAAACATCGGGCGTATTAATTTTTATATAATCAAATTTGTCTTTTTGTCCGTAAAGATCAATTATATAATCAGTCGCAAATCCGCTTATTGCATTATATACCCTGTTTAAATAGTCAACCGGATTTGAAATTTTTTTAACCGTTTGATTGTCTTCCAGCCTAAACTCAATTATTCTTTCGTTTAAATTCTTTATAGCAGGTGTTAATCTCCAAAGAGGGGCTGATTTTAAAAGGTCACCGTCTACAAGAAGAGTATTATCAATTTCCAAAGGAGAAAATAATCCCGGCATTGAAACACTTGCTCTGACTGCCTTTGCTATTTCAAAATCAGGGGTTTCTTTTTTTGAAAATTCTTTAAATTTTAAATTTGTTAAATCAACCGAAAAAATAATTAAATTTGTATCTAAGTCAGAAAATACAACGGGTTTAACTTCGTTTTTTACATAATTTTCATTGTAGAATTTTTTTTCGATTTTCTCTTTAATCCAATCATAGAAGATATTTCCTTTTGAAAAAGAAATTTCTTTCGTTAAATCGAAATTTATATCTTTAAATAATCCGAAGCCCGTGTTGGATAACATTTCAAATATTTCTTCACAATCATATCCAATGACCAGCAAAGAGGCAAATACGGCACCAATTGAGCTTCCTGCGCAGCCTGTCATGTTTATGTTGTTTTCTGTCAACGCTTTATAAGCTCCGCAATACGAAATTCCTCGAACTCCGCCCCCGCCAAATATTATAAAATATTCACTTTTTTTATCCACTTTTTACTCCATAAAATCAGGCTTAGAACCGTCATAGGTAAAATCTTCGTTTTCAAGCTGTTCCAGTCTCTTTTTTTCGGTATCATAAGTTGCATTTAAATCAACAACGCTTTTCAATGTAGATTTATCATCACCGATTAGCTTTCCTGTATCAGCATCTATTCCGTATTCGGAATTGTCGGCATTTCTTTTTGCATCTTCAAGTATTTTTTGCATATTCTTCTTGGATAAAAATCTGTTTTTATTTTTTAATACAACAATTTCAACACGTCTGTTTTTGGCTTTATTAACACTGTTTGAATTTTCATTGACCGGTACGGTATCTGCTAAGCCGACAGCAATGAAAATTTTAGGATCAAAATTTTGTTTGGAAATTAAATATCTTACCACAGAGCTTGCTCTGGCGGAAGATAATTCCCAGTTTGAAGGAAATCTGCTGTTTGATACGGGGTCGGAATCCGTATGTCCTTCAACTTGAATATAGTGAATTTTGAATTTTTGTTTTATAAGTTTTGATATTGCTTCAAGCGTAGGGTAAGATTCAACACCAATATCCGCACTTCCCGGCTTAAATTGCAGTACTTGGTTGTCTAACCTGATTACAAGACCTCTTTCGTCAATTTCAGCACTAACTCCGTCTTTTTTCATTTTGTCAACATCTTTTTTAATTTCTTCGTATGAGCTTTCTTCGTATTTCGGACTCATATACTCGAGCATTAACGGATTTGTTTGACCTTTTTGACCTTCAAAGATAGATTCCGAACCTTGCATTATATTGGCGCTGTTATCAAAAATATTTTGTGTAAAAGCTTTTTTTAAAGCTTCTTCCATACTTTTAAACGAATTAACATCAGTCTGGGCAAGCGCATACAATACAACAAAAGTTGCAAATAAAAGGGTCATAAAGTCAGCATAAGAAACTAACCAACGCTCCAGATTTTCATGCTCTTCCGCTTTCTTTTTCTTGGCCATTAAGCTTTAGCCTCATCTTTTTCGGATTTTTTATCCAAAATATAACATTCGAGTTTGCGCTCAATCAGGGCGGGTGATTCGCCGGCTTGAATTGATAATATTCCTTCTATCATTAACTCCATGGAAGTAAATATTTTCGCAAGTTTTCTTTTAGAACGTGTCGAATAAGGAATCATAAACAAGTTTGCAAAAACCAGACCATAAACGGTTGCAACGAAAGCTACCGCAATACCTGCGCCAAGCTTTGACGGTTCCGAAAGATTTTGCATAACCTGAATTAAACCTAAAACGGCACCTATGATACCTAATGTCGGAGAATAACCGCCTGCAGACTCCATTAACTTTGCGCCTGCTTCCATCTTTTCCTGATACTGCGTGAATTGAGTTTCCATCATATCTCTTACCAAGGTC
>CANQAW010000203.1 GCA_947589525.1 Candidatus Gastranaerophilales bacterium | reverse complement strand
ACCGTCGTATAAAAGAGGGGTTGAATTTAATTTTTCAACAGAGGGGTTATTTATATCTTTTATAATATAGACTAAATTTTCATCTTTTATATTTTTATAATCTTTTGTTATAGATACAACTATTGCTCTGTTATTTTTTATTGTAATTCCGTTTGGAGAGGGGATATTTATCCAAAGTTCGGGTTTTAAATTATCCTCTTTTAAATTTAATTTATAAATTCTATCTGTTGTGGTTGAAGTTATATATAAGTTATTTTTATATAGGACAATATCATTTAAAACTTTGTCATCAGGGGAAAAAGTGAACTCTGTCGGGTTTTTGGTTAAATTTTTTAAATCAAATATTTTTAATTTATTTCTGTCGCAAACATACAATTTATTTTTATAAACAGCCATTGCGGTCGGTTTATAAAGAGCCTCTTTATTAATCAGGGTTTTAAATTTCCCTTTTTTACAATAGAGAATAAACCCTGAATTTTTATTTATATCCCTTGAACCCTCATTTGAGATAAATAATCCGCCTTTATAGGGTAAAACGCTTTCATTGAAAGATATTTCACCTGCGTGTGACGGATTTACGCTAAAAAATATTGCTAAAATTAATATAAATTTTTTCATTTCCACCTTGCTAAATTAATTATCATTTCAACCGTTTCGGGGTCGTGATGGGAGAAAGACACTTGAAAGACGCCAAAACCTAAAATAAGGATTTCTATACCGCTATTTAATTTTACGGTCTGCATAAAATTTTATTTTATGGATTTTCCCATTTCATAGGCTTCTTTCATTGCAGGCTTATCTAAAATTTCACCTTTTTCATAAACGCTGTGACCGTAGATTATTCCGCATTCTTTTGCGCCTTGAACGCAGTCGGCATAACCTCTGAAGCATTCAATTGTTCGATTTAACCCTTCAATACCATCAGCGCAGGTAGCAATATAGTAAAAATCTTTGTTTTTAACTTCCGTCCAGCGGGCGACCGTTCTATCTATCAGCGCTTTTAATTGAGCATCAATCGAGTAAAAATAAACAGGGCTTGATAAAACTATAACATCCGCGTTTATCATTTTTTGTAAGATACCTGCCATATCGTCTTTTATTGCGCAGACTCCATTATTTTTAGCACAAAAATAACAACCCTTGCAGTAATCTATTTTCATTTTTGCAACGTTGATTTTTTCAACTTCGTTTTCTGCTTCAAGTGCGCCTTTTTTAAATTCATCGCATAAAATATCCGAATTTCCGCCAAGCCTTGGACTTGCTGATAAAATTAAAACTTTTTTTGCCATAATTACTCCTTTTTGTTATTATAGTATTTGTTTAATTATATAATATATTTTTTGATTTTTACAGATTAAAACTTAACCTGCGCAATATTTTTCAATTAAAAATAACAGGCTCTAATTTAAACTAACAGTAATATAAAATCAAAATTTTTCTTTTAATTTTTCCAAAAATAATTTAGCGCAGGGAGAAAATATATGCCCTTTTTTCCAGACAATATTTAACTTTGACTCCAATATCGGATACAAAGGTCTGAATGTTAAATTTGAATTATTCATCGTGTTTAAAAGCTTATCAAGCCCTATAACATAACCGATACCCGATTGCGCCATTAATCCTGCATTATAAATTAAATTATATGTTGCAACAATATTCAAATTTTTCAAATCCTCTCCAAACCATTTTATAAATTTGCTATCCTGCGACATTTTTTTATCAATGTGCTGTTTAGAGCAAATCAAAGGCAGATTTTTTAAATCGAAGTGTTTAATGCGTTTCAATTTTGCAAGAGGGGAATTTTTTTTCATAATTACACCCCATCTGTCCTTGTCGGGCAAGGTTAAAAAATCATATTTTGAAATACCAATAGGCTCAATTAAAACTGCAAAATCTAACAGACCTTTATCTAATTTTTCAACTAAATCAAACGCATTTCCGCTTAATATGTCAAACTTAATCCCTGAATATTGCGTTTGTATTTCTTTGATAATATCTGTCAAAAGTTTAATTGTATGGCTTTCTCCGCTTCCGATATAGATTGTTCCCGAGATATTATCTATCGTTGATTTTAGCTCATCTTGCGTTTTATCAACCATATCGATAATTTCCTGCGCTCTTTGTCTTAGAATATGACCCTCGGGGGTTAAAGTAACGCTATATTGCCCTCTGATTAAGAGTTTTTGACCGAGTTCTTTTTCGAGGTCTTTTAACTGCCTCGATAGCGTGGGCTGGGTCAAATGAAGATAATTTGAAGCTTTTGTAATACTATTTTCTTTTGCAACCGCTAAAAAATATTTTAAAACCCTTATTTCCATAAAATTATATTATATTTTTCAATTATACCTGTCAAGCATATCTCAATATGCAATATAAGTATTTGCTATTTTTAAATTTATAGTGAATAATGAAAAAATAATGAAGGAAAAAATGATGCATACACTCGAAAAAGAAATAACTACAGAAGAATTTAGAAACCTAATGGCGAAAAATACACACGTTGAAGTTAGCTCGGAACTATTTTCGGCTTTTCATAAATACAGCCAAAACGCTCTTAAAATCACAAATGAAATAAATAATAAATACCATAGCCCCAAAGAAATTCGAGAACTTTTTTCAAAATTAATTCAAAATGAAGTAAGTGATGATTTTGGTCTTTTTCCTCCTTTTTACACCGATTGCGGTATAAATATCAAGGTAGGGAAAAATGTCTTTATAAACGCTTGCTGTCGTTTTCAAGACCAAGGCGGAATTGAAATAGGTGACGGCGTTTTAATCGGGCATAACGTAACAATAGCAACACT
>CANQAW010000202.1 GCA_947589525.1 Candidatus Gastranaerophilales bacterium | reverse complement strand
TTCAGCTATGCTTGAAATAATTTCATGAAAATCATTTAAATCAATTTCGTTTGAATTCAAGGACAGCTCAATATGTTTATTTTTAGAAAGGTTTACGGTTGAGTTGACTTTTATAAATTGGTTTTTAATTAATTTGAAGTCAAAATTGCTTTGAATTTTGTTGTTTTTGATTACTATAAGCAGATTATTTTTTGGAATTTTTATATTTTTAATTTTAAAATTCAGTTCATTTAACGCTATTTGTCCGTTTATCGGCGTTTTATCCTCTTTGTTTATTTTTAATTTAATATCAGCTTTAGCGTAAAAATCATATTTATCCGCATAAATAAAAGGATTGTGGTTGAATTTTTCAATTGAGGATATGATTTTTTGCATTTGGTCGTCTTTATATTTATAGACAACATTTACCGTAAAATCATTCAGCTTTTTATTTTGTGCATATATTGCGCCTGTTGTTGAAAATAAGACATTATTTGCCGAATGGTTTCTTTTTTCAAATTTTATTTTATTGCTTGCAATTTTGAATTGTTTTTTGACATTTTCGTCATACAGATTAATAATTGCGCTATTTGATGAAAATTTAATATTTTTGATTTTAAACTTGGAGTTGTGTTTTTCCAAATCCAATATGTCTGAGGGAATTTGCTCTAATAAAGCGTATTTTTGTTTTTTTGTAAAATTTGTGTTTATTACAATTTTATCCGATTTGCAATCGTTTAAATCAATATATTTAAAAAACAATGTTAAAAGATTAAGCTTAATTTTGGGATTAAACATGATTGCAATATTGTTTTTATTGTTGTGTATTAAGTTTATTTGTTTGGCGGAAATACAAATTTCAAATTTGAAATCAGGATTTATTTTTATATTTTCAATATTGATTTTCAAATTTGAATGTTTTGAAAGATAGTAATTGACTATATTTTCAATGCTGTCCTCTTTTATTATATTCGGCATAATAAAAAGATAAGAAATGTATAAAAAGGAAATAAATGAAGCTATAACAACGGAAAACCTCTTTAAAAAGATGATAAAATCTTTTTTATCATCTTTTTTGTATGCAATTTTGTTTACCAGCTTGTTTTTAATTCGAGATAAAAAGTTTCTCTTTTTGTAATATATCATTTTGTTTATAATTCAACAATTGAAATGCTTGATACTCCTGCATTTCTTGCGCTGTCCATAACTCTTACAACGCTTTCATGTTTAGATTCGCCCGAAGCTTGAATTAAAAGTCCGTCGGGATTTTCTTTTATTTGTTCTTTAATTGCGTTAAACAAATTTGTTTCCGAAATTTCTCTGTTATTTAAAATATATTTATTGTCGGAAGTTATTTCAATGTTTATGGTTTTTGCTTCTTTATCAATTTTATTTTGCTCAACATACTCGGGAACTGCCAGAGATAATCCCTGTTGGTCTAAAATGGGAGCTATAACCATCATTATTATCAGCAAAACAAGAAATATATCAGTCAACGGAGTAATGTTGATATCATTAAATGTTTGTCTTTTCATTAACTTTGCCTTTCAGACGGAACTCTAACGGTTCTTGCTATCGGTTCGTCGATTTCTTCCTGTGCGGTGTTTATGTTATTTTGCTCAATGTCGCTTTTTTTCTTAAGTTCCTTTTGTTCTTTTTTGGATAAGGGTTCTCCCGCAACAACAAGTTTTTCAAAACCAACATCTTGTGCTACCTGCATAACTTTCATAATTTGCGCACTTTTTGTTTCTTTGTCTGCCCGAACGAGGATTTCTTTTTTTTCAAGCTTGCCGACAATACTTGACAGATGGCTTGTCAAATCGGCACAACTTATAGGTTTATTGTTTAAATAAAAATTGCCCTCTTTTGTTATAGCTATAATTACATCCTTTGTTTCAACGGCAAGACCTGAATTAATTTCGGGCATTTTAATTTTGTTATCGACGGATTGAAAACTCGGAGCTATAACCATCATTATTATCAGCAAAACAAGAAATATATCAGTCAATGGAGTGATATTTATCTCGTTAAATGTTTTTTTTCTTCCGTCACTATCAGATGTAAAGTTCATTGTTTTTTCCTAATTATTGAAGCGCTATTGAATTGTTGTTATCTATGCTTATTTCTTCATCAGAGTCGATAAAGCTTAGAAATACAAGCTTGATTAATTTAAAATCGGATTCAAAACGGGCAACAACCGTTTGAAAATAGTTAAATAAAACAACGGCAACAATTGCAACTCCCAAACCAAGAGCTGTTGCGATAAGAGCCGAAGCGATACCCGTTGCTACCGCTGCCGATTGATTTCCTTGAGTTGCAAGGTCTTGGAATGTATATAAAATTCTGACTACCGTTCCGAACAACCCTAAAAACGGCGCTACGCCTCCTATTGTTCCTAAGATTGTTAAATGTCTTTCAAGTTTTCTTGTGGCAAGAGAAGAAGAAATATCGTAAGCTCTTGAAAAACCTGCTTTTTGCTCGGTATATATTCTTAAAGCCTCATCCACCATTTCGGAAATTATCCCGCCCATTTGAACCGAAATTCTTTGCGCTGCGCCAATGTTATTTTTAACAAGCGCTTTTTGCAGGCTCGGTATGAATTCCGAAATATTTCTTTCATTTTTTTTGTAATAAACAATTCTGTTGATTGCAACATAAACAACCAATATAGAGCATACAAAAATCGGGGTAAGAACTGCCCAATCTTGTACTATAGCTGTTAACAATAAATTCATTTTTTATCCCCTTATTTTTCTATTTTAATACACTGTTTAAGACATTATAATCAAATGTAAATTCAATCGGAACGGATTGTCCTTTAAATTCGGGCGGAAGCGGTCTGAAAG
>CANQAW010000201.1 GCA_947589525.1 Candidatus Gastranaerophilales bacterium | reverse complement strand
TTTTGAGCATCTTTTTTTGTGCAAAGTTCAAAATCCTGCGGCATAGCGCCGATAAAACCGTATTTTTGACCGTTTTGCTCTTTAATAATTGATTTTTTAACAAACTTATTTAAAGGATTATTGTCATCAAGTTCAACGTTTGTTGCAACAAAAGAAAGATTTTTTCCCTTCGCAGCTTCGAAAAATCCCTGAGCGGTTGAATCAAGCTCATGGTTACCGACGGCTGAAACATCAACACTCATTATATTTTGCATTAAATTAAAAATAAAGCTGTTTTTTTCTCTGTTTCCACCCGAAACATTATCTCCCGCAGATAAAACAAAACTTACCGTATCTTTATCAAGATTTTGTTTTTTCTTAAATAATTTCGCACTTTGAACAACTCCCGCCATTTCATCCGAGTTTCCATGCGTATCGTTATAATAATATACCTTAAGCTTCTTGTTTGCGTTTGGATTTGTTATTGTTTTGGGAGAAGTGTTCGCTTTAAATTTATAAATAGATAAAATATTATTCAACATACTACAATAAAACAGCTAAAGTAAAAAAATTGCCATAATTATTTAACAAATTCAATATTATCGATTAATCTTGTTTTTGTTTGAGGAGTTCTTGACGCAATTAACATCAAAGTGTTATCGTTCGGCTCTTGCTGAAGTTCAAAAGTCGTCTTATCAACAAGTTCAATATATTCAACATCCAAATCTTCCAAAAGTTTTAGAGAATTATCTATAATTGCGCGCTTTGTGGCAGTATTTGTCTTATACAATTTAACTGCTTCAAACAATGCTTTTGAAATATTCAGAGCAAGAATTTTTTCCTGTTCGGTTAAATATTTATTTCTTGATGAAAGCGCCAAGTTATTTTCTTCACGAACTATTTCACAAGGAACTATTTCAAGGTCAAAATTCAAATCTTGAACCATTCTTTTTATGATAAACAGTTGTTGAGCATCTTTTTTTCCGAAATATGCCCTTTGCGCTTTTGTTAAATTAAACAGCTTTGCAACAACCGAGCAAACGCCGTCAAAATGTCCGGGGCGGGATTTTCCGCACAGCATGTCCACCAAAGAATACGGCGGACAGATTAAAGTTAAGTCATCTTTTTTATTTGAATACATTTCCTGAACTTTCGGCGCAAAAACAATCTTTGCTCCGCACTGTTCGCACATTTGACAATCCGAATTTAATTGACGGGGGTATTTATCCAAATCCTCGTTAACCCCGAATTGAATAGGATTAACAAACACGGAAACAATCGCATTATCATTTTCTCTGACACAGCGCTCTATTAAAGACCTGTGCCCCGCATGCAATGCGCCCATTGTAGGAACAAGCCCGATTGTTCCCCTAAGATGTTTTATTTCTTCTTTAAGTTCTTTTATATTATCAATGAGTTTCAATTTTTTCTCTTTCTTCATCTTCCATTTTGTAGCATTCATTTTCGTTTGGAAAATCACCGCTTTCAACATCTGCGCAATATTGCTTAACCGCTTGAGTTATTGTTGTTTTTAAATCAGCATACTTGCGCACAAACCTTGGAGAAAATTTATCAAATTTTCCCAAAATATCATCAATAACAAGCACTTGCCCGTCACAGAATTTTCCCGCCCCTATTCCTATTGTCGGGATTTGAATATTTTGGGTTACATATTTGGCGCACTCCTGAGGCATTAATTCCAAAACAACGGCGAAACAGCCTGCTTCTTGCAATTTTTGCGCTTGAGATAAAATTTCTTCGGCTTTCGAGGCAGTTTTTCCTTGAATTTTATTGCCTCCTAAAATATTAATGCTTTGAGGAGTAAAACCAATATGACCGACGACGGGAATTCCTATTTGAGTTAAATGTTTAATATTATCAATGATATAATCACTTGCGCCTTCAAGTTTAACCGCATTTGCCCCTGCTTTAATCAATTCGCAGGCATTTTGCACCGTTTGCGATTTATCAATTTGAAAGCTCATATAGGGCATATCAGCAATTAAAAGTGCATTTTCTACTCCTCGTGAAACAGCACGGACAAAAATCTTCATTTCATTCATTGAAATATCTGATGTGTTATCAAGACCCAAAACAACCTGAGCCAGCGAATCGCCGACTAAAATCATATCCACACCGCCCAAATCCGCATATTTTGCGGTTGAATAGTCGTAGGCTGTCAAAACTGTTATTTTCTTATTTTGCGGTTTGTAATTTAGGATTTTTTGAATTGATTTTCTCATTTTTGTTCTTCTTATTTGCTCTTTTATACCAATAATATATTGCTTTTGCCACTTTTGAACAATTATGTCTTACATATCCTTGTTTATCGTTATCTAAAAGACTTCTTTCAACCACTTCAACTTTCAGTTTTCTAAGCTCCGAAATATCTATATCCACAGGAAACGAGCCTGCTTCTTCATATTTCTGCGCAAGATTTTTAGGTAATGTATTATTAACCAAAACCGCATCAAAAAAGTTTCTGTTCGAATCATCAATTTCGGGAAGTCTTACATGGTCGAATATAGTTTTGATATGGTCTGATACGGAATAATTATCCGTTTCGCCGACTTGAGTCATAACATTGCACACATAGATTTTCTTAGCTTTTGAATTCCAAATGGCACGGGTAATATCTCTGACTAAAAAATTTGAAATTACCGAAGTATACAAACTTCCGGGGCCTAAGATAATTAAATCCGCATTTTTTATTGCTTCAAGAGCTTCTGCGGTAGCATGACAATTTTCAGGATCACAGCATAACTGCATAATCCTCTTTCCTGCCTCGGGAATATTGCTTTCGCCTCTGACTATTGAATCATCTTCCATTTTTGCATAAAGCTTCATATCATCGGTTGTG
>CANQAW010000200.1 GCA_947589525.1 Candidatus Gastranaerophilales bacterium | reverse complement strand
TGAAAATAAATTTTTTAACTCAAAATATATTGGGTGCGTCCTCAAAATGTGTTGTTAATAAAAATTATGCGACAAATCCGTTTAAAAAAGACGAAAAAGATACTTTTTGCAGAACTACTTCTTTTAAAGGCGAAGCTTTTAAAATGGATCCCGAATTGCAACGTTCTTTCTATTCAACAAGTAAAAAAGATCAGGAAAAAATTACAATTGCATTTTTTGCAAGTTCTTTGTTTGAATTAAAAAAACAGGATAGATTAAAACACGCTTCCCCTAAGAATATAATAGATGAAACCATTGAATTTCAAGTTTTTGCCCAAGGAGAGGACAGCAAAGAATGTATTGACTCATTTTTGAAAAGAAATAATATTAAAACATCAAAAGACTGTGAAGAGCTTATAAATTTTCTTAGGAAAGTCTCAAATTTATACGATACCGCACTATTCGACTCCGATGCTTTCGTGGGAATGAAATCTTATCTTGACAATAAAGAGCATATTTTCGGCTTTCCTAAAACCTCGGTAGCCTACTATGATGACTTATTAACCTTATATGAAGAAGGTGTAATTGATAATGATGATATTCAATTTATAGATTTAAACTTTACTTTATCGGTTTTAAACAAATTAGGCATAACAAAAGAAGCTGATTTTCAAAAGAAATTCTCCTATCTGGACAAGCAAAACAATAATTTACAAGATTCGACCGACTTGCTTTTTGCAATGTTTAATACGGCTTACCAATTTGAGTACGAAATAAAACCTTTGCTTGAATTGATAATTGCAAAAAATCCGCAGATAACCTGCAAATCGGCTGAAAAATTATATGCCGGCAATAATGAAATAATTGATTATCTTTGTTCCCAATCACCCGACAAATGGTTTTCATTGTTTGAAAATATTATTCTTTTAAATCCTAAACAAGAAAAACCAAGTTCAAAAACTCAGCAAACAATTGATAATTTAATGGATACAAGCACCCCTCTTTCTAAAATAAAATCATTACTTTTTCTTAGTGATCAGGGTTTTGATATCGCAGGTTTAAATGAATTAACTTCACGAAACGATATTCAAGATACAAAAAACGAAGATTTAATTATAAACAAAAACACAATAGTTGAATATATAGCTGAAAATAAAGGTATAGATAATGAAGATGCAACTGACATATACTTTAAATTTGCACATTGCCTAAATGCCATATTTGAATGCGGCGATGAAACATATTCAAATGACGGATTAGCGGAATTTATCAAAATTATTGATGAATTTAAACTTAAAAACGATAAAGAATTTGTAAAGTTTTACAATGAATTAAATCAAGCAAGTCAGCAAAAAAATAAAAAAATTAAAATAAAACCACAAAAACCAAAACAAACAGATATTAGAAATTTTGTAGAACTGTTAAGTTTTAGAGATGATGCTTTAGTTGAAAAATATCAAAAAAATGAAAAAAGCAACAGACAAATGTTTGTTTCCACCCTTAAAAAAAGAAAAAATGAGTATGAAACAAATAAACCGTTAATTGAAAAAGCTTTGAATAATTCGGATTTAATCGAATATTCAACTCAAAGCGCTTTTGATGTTTATAAAAAATATATTGAATTCTTAAAAACCAAAAATATTGCGCTGACTTCGTTCTTGAACGGTATTAATTTCAGCAGCTTAAAGGACAATGACGAATATCAAAACATACTAAGCAAGTTTGACAGTTTTCAATCATTTTTCTCAAATAATGAACAAATACGCAGTTTTATTTCTCACAACGGAATAAAACTCGACAGCTCAAAAGAAAGCGAAACGTATTACAATCATTGCATTGAAATAATAAAAATTTTAAACAAATACATAGGAGAAAAACAAAAAAATTTTTTAGAGAAGAAAATTCTGGAAAATGATTTTATTAAAAATTCAAAAGCAAGCCTTGGTTCAATTTTAAAAGACGGTTCCGAAAAAGTAATTAAAGCACTTTTTGAAACTGTTTTAACCAAGGACATCAATTCAATAAAAGAATTAAATTCAACCGTTAATGTTTGCAAAATAAAAGATAAAAAAAGCGTAATTGAACATTTCTTATCTCAAACCAATATTGATAAATACGAATACCCGAAAAGAATACGGTATATAGAAGACGCACTAAAAAATTTAGGCCCTTCAATAATAATTGATGCCGATAATATTGGTTGCATTAATCTTGAAGAGTTTCCGACAGATAAAAAAATAAATCAGACAAGACTGATTCAGCTTGCAAATGATTTGGCAAAAAGCAAAGGTAACGGTAATTTTATCGCCAACTTAGAATGCGCAAAACAAGCAGATGGAAGTATGAAGGCATTTCCTCGTAAAATCGTTACGGAAATTACAAACACATTAGGAAAAAATACAATACCTTATTATAATATAATGAGAGAATTGCATCTGCCCCACATAGAAGACCTAGATGCCGAGTCGCAAAAAATGTACGGAAATATTATCACTTCTATGCTTCCTGAAGAATTTACGAAACTTTTAGACGACAATGAATATGAAATTTTTGATAACGGCGAAAAATTCTGTCCGAATATTACAATCCATGCAAAAATGAGAGCAATCGAAAGATTTATTTTAAATACTCCAGGTTCAATTAACAAATTATCAACTTCACAAGCAAAAGACGAACTTACAAAGCTATTTAAAACGATTTATACAACAACTCCAAGCAGTGTGGTAAAATCAAAAGACGGCAGGTTTGTTGCAACTTTCAACAATGAAGACGGTTCAATTATAAAAGCGGTATTTGTAAATAACGGAACTCTTATAACCGTTTCTCGCTGTTAATTATTGATTTTCAGGATGATTGGAATTTGATAAAACAATTTCATAGTATTCATTCTTATCGAAATTAAT
>CANQAW010000199.1 GCA_947589525.1 Candidatus Gastranaerophilales bacterium | reverse complement strand
GAAGCAATTAATGCTGAAGATTCACCGCAAACAAATGCGCCCGCACCTTCTCTTATATTGATTTTGAAGTTGAAATCAGAACCCATTATGTTGTTTCCCAAGAAGCCTCTTGCGGTTGCATCCGCTATCGCCTTTTTAAGACGTTTGATAGCTAAAGGATATTCAGCTCTGACGTATATATATGCTTCATCAGCACCAACGGCAAATCCTGCAATAGCCATACCTTCAAGTAATTTATGCGGGTCATCTTCCATAACAGACCTATCCATAAAAGCACCGGGGTCGCCTTCGTCTCCGTTACAGATAACGTAAGATTTTCCGCCTCTGTGAGAAAAAACGCTTCTCCATTTTTTACCTGTAGGAAAACCCCCGCCGCCGCGTCCTCTAAGACCTGAATCTTCAATTTCTTTTATGACGTATTCAGGGTCATTTATTTTTAAAACCTTGCTCAATGCGCTGTATGCGCCCACCGATAAGGCTTCGTCCAAACTTTCGGGGTTAATTATACCGCAATTTTTCATTGCCGTTCTTGTTTGTTTTGCGTAGAAATTCATTTCTTCGTTGTTGACTATTTTTTTATTTAACGCAGGGTCAACATACAAAAGTCTTTCAACAACGGTGTTATTTAACAAAGATTCATAAATTTCTTTAACATCTTCTTTTTTAACATGAACATATGTTAGTTTTCTGTCAGGTACTACAACAAGGCATCCTTGTTCGCAAAAACCGATACATCCTGTCGGAATAACGCTCATTTTAACTTCTTGAGTAAGAGGTTTAGCGTCAGCACCCAGTTTTTTAAATTCTTCGATTAACTCCAGCGCTCCGTTTGCAACACATCCCGTAGAAGCGCAAACGTGAATTCTAAGTCCTTGTTGTTCAACAAGCTTAAGAGCTTTTTGTTTTTCTTCATCAATGTTGATTTTTAATTCCGTAGTCATAATTATTTATTTTCCTTTAATAAAGTGTCGATAATAATAAGAACCGCCTCGGGTGTCATCTTTGGATAAACCTTTTCATTTATTACAACAGCGGGAGCAAGAGAGCAAGCGCCAAGACAGCTTACGGTTTCAACCGAAAACAATCCGTCTGATGTGGTCATTTTGCCTTTTTCCATAGGCAGTCTTTTTTTAATAGCGTCCAGTACTGGCATTGAACCTCTAACGTGGCATGCAGTGCCGTCGCAAACCTTGATTTCATATTTTCCCTTAGGGTCAAGAGAAAACTGAGCGTAAAAAGTAACAACGCCGTATACCGTTGCGGGAGAAAGCCCTTCTATTTGTTCTCCAATGTATGTTATGGCGTCTTCAGGTAAATACTTATATATTGCTTGTACTTTCTGCAATATTGTAATAAGGTTTGTTTTATTGTAGTCATGCTCTTTTAAGATTTTATCAATTTCGCCAAAATCTATAGAGGTTTTTAATTCTGTCATTTCCTTTTTCCTGTTTAAAATATCTCCGAATAATATTTTAGCATAAAAAAAATATTTCAAATACTTAATTTATGCTTTATTTGACTTGCAACGGATTTACTTGTTTTATTAAATTATTGTGCTATATTGATTTCTGAAAGAAGATATTATGTATAATCCGCATTCTAAAAACGCTCAAGAATTCATTAACCACGACGAGATTTTATCAACATTAGAATATGCAAAAGAAAATAAAAACAATTTTGATTTAATAGATAAAATCTTAAAAAAAGCACAGCCTCAAAAAAAAGGCTCTGTTGTTACCTGTAACGGTCTGACTCACAGGGAAGCAAGCGTTTTATTAGAATGCGATGATAAAGGTGTTTTAGATAAGATTTTTAATCTGGCTCGTGAAATTAAAAAAAGCTTCTATGGGGACAGAATTGTTATTTTTGCACCTTTATATTTATCAAATTATTGTGTAAACGGCTGTGTTTATTGCCCTTATCATTACAACAATAAACATATTAAAAGAAAAAAATTATCCCAAGAAGAAATAGAAAAAGAAGTTATTGCGCTACAGGATATGGGGCATAAACGTCTTGCGATTGAAGCGGGAGAAGACCCTGTTAATAACCCTATTAAATATATTTTAAATTCTATTAAAACAATCTATTCAATTCATCACAAAAATGGCGCTATAAGGCGTGTCAACGTAAATATCGCAGCTACAACGGTCGAAAACTACAAGAAATTAAAAGAAGCAGGGATAGGTACTTATATTTTATTTCAAGAAACATATCATAAAGAATCTTACGAGCTTCTTCACCCTAAAGGTCCAAAACACAACTATAACTACCACACAGAAGCTATGGATAGGGCAATGGAAGCAGGGATAGATGATGTCGGACTCGGCGTTTTATATGGGTTAGAGCGCTATAAATACGAATTTGCGGGGCTTTTAATGCATGCTGAGCATCTGGAAGCAGTCTTTGGCGTCGGACCTCATACAATTTCCGTTCCGAGAGTTAAAAAAGCGGATGATATCGACCCTAATTCTTTTGATAACGGAATTGATGATGAAATTTTCTTAAAAATCATAGCGCTAACTCGAATTGCCGTACCTTATACGGGAATAATCATTTCAACAAGAGAAAATCAAAAAGTAAGAGAACAAGCTCTATCTTTGGGCGTTTCTCAAATTTCAGGCGCTTCAAGAACGTCCGTCGGCGGTTATTGCGAACCAATCCGCCCCACTGATACCGAACAATTTGACGTTTCAGACCAAAGAACGCTTGATGAAGTTGTAAATTGGCTTATAAAATTAGGTTATATCCCTTCTTTCTGCACGGCTTGTTATAATGAGGGAAGAACAGGGGACAGGTTTATGTCCTTAACCAAACAAGGTCAAATTCAAAACTGCTGTCAACCTAATGCTTTAATGACGCTTGAAGAATTTTTAGAGGATTATGCAAGCGAAGATACTAAAAAAGCAGGGCAGGAATTGATTAAAAAAGAAAT
>CANQAW010000198.1 GCA_947589525.1 Candidatus Gastranaerophilales bacterium | reverse complement strand
AAATGCGCTTGATGCGCAAGCCGATAAAGAGGGTTTGCAATCCATGAGAATTTTAGCGAAGAATTTTGCTTATTTTCTAAAATGTAAAGAAGCCGGTAAAAATGCAGGCATTTTGCCTCCCGAAGCTGAAGAGGTTGAATTTACAAATTTTATAAGATAAATTTAATCAACTTCCTCTTCACTTTGAGTATTTTCTTGTTGAATTTCATTTGCTTGAGACGGCATCTGTTGATTGTTTTCTTGTGCTTGTTCGGGTTTTTCCTGTTTTGCCGAAGCGCTCGGCGCAGATTTTTGACCCGCCTGCTCTTCTTTAGTTCCTTCAAGACGAAGATATTGCGAATCTTCCCAGCGTAAATCTATGTATTTTATTTTTTTGTTCATTTCTTTTGCTTTAGGCAAAATTGAAGCAATTAGTTTGGCACGAGTAAAGGTTGATTCGTTAATTTCTCCAAGACGAATTAAATATTCTTTAAGCATTAAATAAACATCTTTTTGATTTCTTATATCAACATATTGAACTTCCTGATTTGAATAAAACTCAAATGCTTTTATAAGCTGTAAAAGATCATCAACCTTCTTTTTATCCCAAACTTCGTCAAATCCGTCTCTCACCCCGTATGTCAAAAGTTTTTTAGCTTTTATTGAAGAATCAAAAGGAAGGTAATCGTGGTCTATTATAATTCCGTCCGTCGTAAGGGCGCTTCTCGGTTCTGTTTCAAGATTTGGCGTAAGCAGAAAAGCGGGCGTTCTTTCGTCTATCATTATAATTAATCTTGCCGGAAACCAATATCTTCTTATGTAGACTTTTTTAACCGTTTGAAGCAGCGAAATATTTTGTTCCAGATCGTTTGTTTTAAGCTTAAAAATCTGAGTATTTGGAATTTGAGTCTGTCTTACCGAGTCAATTATTTTATAATTCGGAGTTATTACATTACCTTGAATTTTCAAAACTTCAGGGTCTGCATTGTTTAATTTATCTAAATCAATATACCATTGAGGCAGTTTAACTATTTTAACTCCAAGCCAAACAAGAAAAATTATCATAATTAAAGACAATAAAACCCTTATTCTTTGGAGCTTTGCTCTTGTTGAACCTATCTGCCTTTTTATTTTGTTAACTTTTAATCTTCTTTTTTGATATAAAAGACCCATTTTTTTATTCTAACTCCGCTGTTTTTAATATTAATTCAACTAAAGAGTTGTAATCTATGCCCATTGCCTGCGCTTGTGCGGGCAGGTCGGAAGTATCGGTCATTCCGGGATTTGTGTTAATTTCCAAGATATAAGGAATGTTATCATAAATTAAAAAATCGACTCTTGAAACACCCCTGCAAGAGCATAGCTTGTGAGCTTTTATTGCAAGGTTTTTAATTTTTTCGCTTAATTCCGAGCTAAAATCGGCAGGCAGAATAAACTCGGTCAAACCTTTTGTATATTTCGCTTCGTAGTCATACCATTCGGTTTTGGTTTTAAAAGCTAAAATTTCGGTTGCGAAAATTTCTCTTTCTCCTTTTTCGTTAATTTTTTCCAAAACCCCGACGGTTGCCGACTGTCCTTTAAGGTATTCTTCAATTAAGATTTCTTTATCGCATTTTAGCGCCGTTTCTATTGCTTCATCCTGTTCATCCTGCGAATTAACTTTTGTCATGCCGATTGATGAACCTTCACAAGCAGGTTTTATAATAATCGGGAAATTTAATTTTTTAACATTTTCTTTGTAATTATTTTTATTAACGTTAACGGATTTTATAAGAGGGATTTCAGGGTCAGTTGAAAGAATTTGCTTCGTGGTGACTTTATCCATACAAATTGCGCTGGATTTAACTTTACAGCCCGAATAAGGAATATTTAAAAATTCTAAAATTCCTTGAATACAGCCGTCCTCGCCGTATCTTCCATGGAGCATGTTTATTGCAAATTCAATTTTTTCTTCTTTTAAAACCGATGCTATATCTCTTTGGACGTCAATTAAAGTAACATCTTTATATCCCAAGTCAATAAGAGCTTTAAAAACATTTTTACCCGAGCGCAGAGAAACTTCTCTTTCATTTGACAAACCGCCCGATAAAACAGCTATTTTTGAGTTTTTGTCTATTTTTTTAATATTTTCCATATTTCACGCTCTTCCTTTGTCATTTCTCCAATATATATAATTTCCGGAGTTAATTCCACATTAAACTTTTCTTTTACTTTGGTGTAAATTTCGAAAATTAATCTTGAATAATCAAGACTTGTTGCATTTTTTTCATTTACTATAAAATTGCAATGATTTTCCCAAACTTTACAGCCACCGATGCCGTAGCCTCTAAAACCGCACTTATCAATTAAAGCGCCTGCGGAAAGTTCGCAATTTTGAGGATTTTTGAACACTGAACCTGCGTTTGGAGTTGATAATTTCGGCTGGCGATTTTTTCTGAAAATCAAGTTTTCATCCATTTTTGACTTAATTTCCTGTTCGTCTTTTTTAATTAAATTAAATTTTGCACTTAATAAAACGTATGGCTTTTCTTTTAAAATCGAGTGCCTGTAGGAAAAATTAAGTTCATCTTTTTTTAAAGTTATAATTTTATTCTTTTCGATATCATAAATTTTAGCGCTTACCAAATAATCGCTCATTGTTTGATTATGTGCTCCTGCGTTCATATAAACCGCACCGCCTACGCTTGCGGGAATTCCTATTAAAAATTCAAATCCTGAAAGTTTTTTGGAAAGGGCGTATTTAGATAATTTTTGTACGCTGTATCCTGCTTCGACTTCAACATTTGTATCAAAACAAAGCAAAGATTTTATTTCACCCGTATAGATTACGGGGTTTTTTACTCCTTTTGAAGAAAACAAAACATTGGAACCGTTGCCTAAAACAATGGGTTGATAAGGATTTTGTTCTCTTTTAAATTTTTTAAAAAGAGAAATCATTTCGCCCCAATTGTCGGGAA
>CANQAW010000197.1 GCA_947589525.1 Candidatus Gastranaerophilales bacterium | reverse complement strand
TCTATTCAAAATTAAATTATCCTAAAATTCAAATTGTTGGTGAAACTGCTTCTAAACTTGAAAAAAATAAAACCGTCAATTGGATAAATTCCTTCGAAATAAAGCAAGAAACGAAAAATAATAAAATTTCAAAAACGCAAAATTTCAAAATTCTTCTTAAAGGTCCTTGTGATTTAAGAAGTATTTTAAATTATGTCGATATTAAAGAAGAAAACTTTGTTTTAGATTTTGTGTTTCGTGATAAACAAGGCGTTTTTGTTCAAAATATGACAAGTTTTAATGTAGCTGAAAGTTTAAAAAAATCAAAAGAAGAAATAGAAAAATTAACAAAAGAATATCCTTTTATAAGTTGCGAAAATTTTAATCAAATAATGTTTAAAGAAAAATTTGATATAATTGTTTATAGTCTGCTTTTTGATTATAGAGAGGTTTTATTTAAAAATAAACATACAAACAATTTCCTTTCAACAGGAAATGCTTTTGATATTTTAAATAAAGAAAATTGGACAAAAATCATTGAGCAAAAAACTCTCGGACATAATTTTACTTATAAACAGGCACAAAACATGCTTGAAAAATTTAGTGAAAACTATGAATATTTCGGTCATTTAGATGCTTCTTTAATAATTGAAAATTTAAAATTAATAATAAAAAATGTATCTAAAGATACAAAATGGATTTTTATATTAGGAAGTGAAATAGAGCCTGACGAAAGATTAACTGCTTTAAATGAAAAGACTTATAAAATATATAAAAGACATGTTGAAATAAATAAAGAATTAATTGAATTTTTAAAAAATCAAGAAAACGTTCAATATATAAATTTAACGGATATAGTTAAAGATAAATCCAATTATACCGATTTTATAGACCACTTTACAAGGCAGACTTATTTTAATCTTGCCCAAAATTTATCTGAAAAAATAAACCTTTTATCAAATAAAGCCAAGTTGATTAAAACAAACAAATATAAACTGGTTTTTAATAACATAAGTAAAACAATTTCAAATTTTACAAGAAAAATATTTTATTTAGGAAACGATTATACAAGAGGCGCATATAAATTAGGTAAGTATATTTTAATTTTTGGATATAAAATAAAATTATACAAAAATCAACATTGAAAAATATTTTTTGCTCTGATAAAATCTATCACTAAAGGAAGTTAAAATGTTAAACAAAGACAATACCTCAATTCTTGCGATAGATTTTCAAGAAAAATTAATAAAAATTGCTTCGGAAGAAGTTAAAAATAATGCTTTAAAATGTTTAAAAGCATTTAATATTTTAAATTTTGATACAATTCTCACAAGACAGTATCCTGAAGGCTTGGGAGATACAATTTCTGAAATTAAGGGTATTTCCGATTTTAAAACGTTTGATAAAACAAGCTTTTCCGTTCTTGAAATTAATGATTTGGTTTATAAATTAAAAAACAATGTCGTAATTTTAGGCATAGAAACTCATATCTGCGTACTTCAAAGCGCACTTGACATATTAAAAACAAAAAGAAATGTTTTTGTAATTCAGGATTGCTGTGCTTCAAGAAAAGATTATAACCACCTGTGCGCTCTTGAAATTATGAAAGATAAAGGGTGCAGTATAACAACTTTTGAAATTTTGCTGTTTGAAATTTTAAAATCCTCAAAACACCCAAATTTTAAAGAAATTCAGGGAATAATTAAATGATGATAAGACCCGAAGATTTGCAAATTATAAAACCTGATAAAGCTCTTGAAAATAAAATAAACTCCGTAAAAATTAAAGAAAAAATTCTTTTTAAGAAACAATCCGATTTTCATGAGATAAAAGTTGTTGAAAATTCTTTCGGAAGGTTTATAAAATTCAAAGACACTTATCAGGCAGGAGTTATAAATTCCTCTTGCTATAAAGGAAATGTTCCTTATATAAATTATTTTTTAATTCCTTATTTAATGAATAAAAATATCGAAAAAATATTATTTATAGGTCTAGGAACAGGGCTGATATTACAACAGTACAACGAGCTTTTTGAAAAGTTAAAAAGAATTGATACAGTTGATATTGAAGAGTATATTTTCCCTATTGCGCAGAAATATTTTGATTTTGAAATAAACGAAAAAATGAATTTTTACCTTCAAGACGCCCTTGTTTTTCTTAAAAATTCAAAAACCAAATATGATTTAATAGTGGTTGATGTTGCAGGAGATTATGGAATAGATGAAAGATTTTTGAGCGATGAATATTTGAATTTAATTTCAAAAAACTTGAAAAAAACAGGGATTTTCGTGTCTAATCTTCCGTCAAGCAGAGATATTTTTAATCCGAAAAATAAATTAATTCTAAATTTAATTGAAAAATATAAAAATTATTTTAAAAATATTGATATCTACAGCGGAGAAACTTCAAATAAAATATATTATAAAGTCTTTTTTGATATTGATAAGCCGGTTTTTGACATTACGAATTTGATTTTAATTTCTTCAAATAAAAAATATAAAATTTCTGATGATTTATCTAAAATTGATTTTGTTGATATGAAGCCATATTTAAACGACCTGATTGATTAATATTTCTTAATAAAAACCTAAACTTTTTCTGTTTTTTGCCGAATATTAAAATGGAAACATTAGGAAGGGTGTGCATAAATGCCAAAAGTTGAAGATTCCGGATCAAATCAGGATTATATATTATTAAGCAAAAACAATACTGACGCACAAAAAGTAAAACAACAGGAGGATGTTTCCTGTATTGAAATTCAAGGCAAGGATGAATCGTTTACCAATATTTCGGATGACGATATTGAAACAATTACATACGTGCAGGAGACATTTCAACAAACCTCTTTAGACGAAATTCAAGCGTTTTACGGAAGCTTTGATGATGAAGTTGCCGAAATTACTTCTGAAATTGCCGATATACCAACAAAAAAATATTCCCTCGACAGTTCAAATTTATCATCTCTGGAAACAGAGTATATGAATGCGCAATCTGATTTATCCGATTATCAAAACGAACTCAATTCCGTTTATGACGGTT
>CANQAW010000196.1 GCA_947589525.1 Candidatus Gastranaerophilales bacterium | reverse complement strand
CCAAATGATTATAACAAGCGTTGATACCCTTGCTTTTGATGACGAATTTTTAAAAGATGTCGATATAGTTAAAATTAATCAGGGAAAAATTGTTAGCGATAATTTGTAAATTGCAAAGGCGCATCAATTAAATCTTCTTTTTCTCTGATTGTTTTAATAACGGCTTGCAAATCGTCTTTTGATTTACCCGTTACACGAACGCTGTCTCCTTGAATTGAAGCTTGGACTTTTAATTTTGTATCTTTAATAAAACCCGTTATTTTTTTAGCTAACTCTGTACTCAACCCTTTTTTGAGTTTAATCTGCTGTTTAACGTTACCCCCGAGCGCATGCTCAATTTTTTGAGGGTCAAGGATTTTTAAACTTAAATTTCTTTTAACAAGTTTTGATTGCAGAATGTCAAAAATATTTTTTAATTTCATTTCGTCATTTGTCGTAATTAAAATTTCCTTATCTTCAATAAGCGAAATATCAGAGTTTGAACCTTTTAAGTCAAATCTTGTTGTAAGTTCTCTTTTGACTTGGTCAAGGGCGTTTGTAAGCTCCTGCTTATCAAAATCCGAAACTATATCAAAACTTGCATCTTTTGCCATAAATCCTCCTTTGATTTTTAAAGTATAACATATTTTGTAAAAATTTGAAAACAAACCCTTTAAAAAGCACTGAAACTGTTATAAAATAACTATTAAAGGAATTAAGAATAAGTAAAAGGATTTACTTTATATGACAGTCGGTTTTTATAATTACTATAATATTCAAGGAAGATATACGCCTGACACCGTTCAAGACAGATATCAACAAATGGTGGAAAGGTATGAGGATAACCAAAATTCGCTTCACCATTACAACGAAAACCCCTATAGCGAAGAAAATCTTGCGCTTCGAAAGTTAGATGAATATTTAGCGCCCATTGCCTCTGAAATCCGCTCGCAATATACAACGGTGGATGAAGTTCATCAATACCTTTCAAGAAAATATTTCGGGACGGATGATTTTGCATTCACTAAAAAATGGAGCGAACCCGAAAAATACGCAATGTTTGAAAACGAATATAACGCTGTTTTATTCGGAACAATCGGAAGCGCAAATCGCAATGACCCGAGGTTAGAATTTGACGAAAGTCAATGGGAAGACTATATCGAAGAAGAACACAGGCAAAGTGATGAAATCTTAAAAAATCAAATGCAGAATATTTTAGATAACGCAGGAATTAACCTTGATGATATCACTGCTTTGTTATTTTCTTTTAATCCTTATGACTACAGCGCTTTAGTTACGGGCGATTTAGACGAAAATATTTTAGATAAAATAAATTCTTTAATTAATTCAAACAATAACTCAAAAGAACTTTTCTTCTGGGCTTTTCAAAATTCTTCTTCTTTGGATGAATATTCTGTTGCAAAATATAGAGCTTATCAGGAAGTTTTAAAATATACGGGGTTAAATTTAGGTTCATTAAGCCAATCAAACGGAACTTACTTAACTCCCGACAATCAGGATTTATTTGATATTTTACAAGAAGCAATTAAAAACGATTCAACAATATCAAAAGAATTCAGACAAAGCGCTTTTGATTATATAAGCGGGCTTTTGGATAAAGTTTTAGAAAAAGGATATAACAACATAGAAGATTTGAATTTATTTGCGACTTTTTCAAAATATCAAGGTTTTTCCGTTTTGGGAAAAATGTTTGAAGCTTAAAATTTATTCAACGCTTTAAAAATTAAAACCCGTTTCCTATAAATGTTTTATTTATTTTCTTTTTATTGATTGTCCGCTATGCAATATTTTAAAATAAATTAAAAGTTACATGCGGGGTAATATGAATTTAATAAAAAAACTTTTGTTTATATTATTTTTGGTTTTAATTATTATAGCAAGCTATTTTGCTTTTTCCTTTGCGGACAGACATTCTAAAAAGCCTGAAAACACTTTGAAGCCTGATAAAAATGTCAATCTGAAGCAAACGGATGAAAGCGGTTTGACGGATTTTCATAACTACAAATTTAAATATACATACACAATAAACACAAAAGGAACTTTTAAAAAGCTTAAATTCCTTGTTTTTATTCCTCAAAATATTGATGAACGCCAATATGTGACCATTAATTCAATTTCTCCCAAGCCTGATAATATGCAAAAAACCCCAAATTCCGAAATAGGTGAATTTGTGTTTAATAATTTATCGGGGAGCAAAACAATAACCATGGAAGGGACGGCAAAAGTCAGAACTTATGATTATATAACGGCTCAAAAAATTAACAAAAATATTGATAACGAAACGGATTTATCCCCCTACCTGAAAGATGAAAAATATATTGAAGTAAATGACCCATATATTCAAAAAATTGCCCAAACAATACAAGGAAATACAAAAGAAGAAATAATTCAAAATATATACGAATATTTGCAAAAAAATATAAAATATACGCCCATAAAAGAAGATATAGGCGCAAAAGAAGCTTTAAAAAGAAAACAGGGAAAATGCACTCAATTTGCCGTTTCTATGGCTGCATTGTGCAGAGCAAAAAAAATTCCCGCAAAAATCGTTACGGGAAGTATGCTGGAAGAAGGCAAAAATGCACATGCTTGGGTTGAAATATATTTTGACCAATACGGCTGGGTTGCTTATGACCCCACTTTTGAAGGCGTGCATGTCAAAGAAATCACCCCCGACGGCAAAGAAAAACGCTATATTTTGTACAACTCCAAAGATACATACCTTGATTATATTATTCTTGATAAAGACCACGTCAACCGCCCCGTGCTTCAGTTTGAAGCCGATAATTTAAAAGAAAACAGCGTATATTTAACAAAAAATCTGGAATTTGAAAAAATAAACAAACCCTAAAATAAAGCCGCCTGCGATATAAAAATTTGCTACGACAGGATTTGCGCGAGACAAACAAGGCAAAGAGATTGCAAAAAACCTGCCGATTTGAACCTGATAAGGTTATAATTACTATTAAATCTTATTTATGGCAATTAGTGCATAATCAACATTTATGATAAAATTCAACTATGGAAAATAAGAAATT
>CANQAW010000195.1 GCA_947589525.1 Candidatus Gastranaerophilales bacterium | reverse complement strand
TAACCTTCTTGAATTATTCAAGAAGGTTATTTTATGTCGCAAAATGTTATTAAACTATTTGATTTCAACCGTTGCGCCGGCTTCTTCAAGTTTAGCTTTGATTTCTTTAGCTTCTTCAGGTTTAACATTTTCTTTGATTGGTTTAGGAGCGCCGTCTACTAAATCTTTAGCTTCTTTAAGACCTAAACCTGTGATTTCACGAACTAATTTAAGTACCGGAATTTTGTTAGCGCCTGCGTTAGCAAGGATAACGTTAACTTCCGAAGGTGCTTCACCTTGAGCTTCGCCTGCAGCACCTGCGGCAGGAGCAGCAGCTGCAACTGCAACGGGAGCAGCAGCGGATACACCGAATTTTTCTTCCATAGCTTTAACCAGTTCTGCTGCTTCTAATAATGTTAATTTTTCAATTGATTCTAAAATTGTTTCTACGTTACTCATTTTTATTACCTTTCATATTTTAATCTGATTACCGTGCTTTATTATGCACTTTTTTGTTGTCTTACGGCGTCAATCGCTCTAACCAATGCCGACATAACACCGTTTACGGAGTATACCAAACCGCTTGCAGGAGAGTTGATTGAACCGAGCATTTTTGCAATAAGTTCTTCTCTGGAAGGCATTGTAGCAAGTTTTTGAGCTTCTTGAGCGCTTAATACTTTACCTTCAAGAACAGCGCCTACTATTTCTCCTTTTTTGTTTTCTTTTATGAATTTGGCAAGTACTTTTGCGGGTGCAACTTCGTCACCAAAACCAAAAGCAACTGCGGTAGGTCCTTGCATTAATTCCGAAATAACTTCAAAATTCGTACCTTTGGAAGCAACTTTACATAATGTGTTTTTTGTTACGGTTAAATCGCCTTTATTGGATTGAAGACTTCTTCTAAGCTCTGTTATTTCTTCAACGGTTAAGCCTCTGTAATCCGCCACAACTGCAACTTTCGCATTTTCAAATTGCTTTTTGTAATGCTCAATTTTTTCATTTTTGAATTGTTTTGTTGCCATTTAAGCTTTATTCTCCTTTCTTTAAGACTTCGCCAAAACAAAAAAGCTTTGCGAGTGGAGTACCGCAAAACAGTTAAATAAGTCATATTTAATATATACTATAAATAAAAAACTTTTAACCTCGGCCGGAAATTAAGATGAAAACATCACCAGCTGTCTTTGGTACTATATATATAATATGTAGTAAATAAATGTTGTCAAACATTTTTTAATATATCTTAATATTTGTCTAAATTTTAGCAATTATTTTTTTTAGACAAGTTTATTTTTCTGTCAATTATAAATTTAAATACATAAAAGTTAACATTTATAAAATTGACACTTCACTAAAAATATAAGTTGTGTTAATATATCTTCTCTGGTTAAAACGGTATGCAAAATTTAAAAGAAAAAGTTGAAAAAAACATTAATTTAAGACGTTATTCGGATTTAATTTCCAAAATTGCAAAAGTCGAATATAAGACAATGGCAAATCAGCATTTGATTGAGTTTGATGAGCTTGTAAATATCGGGTTTCAAACAATTAATATATTATTAGATAATGCGGATTTTGAAACATATAATGAATCATACCTGTCAACTGCCATAAAATGGGCAATTCGAAACGAGCTTCGAAACAGATTTCGCTGGTACGGTGTACGTCAAAATAAAAATTTATCCAAAGATGAACAAAACGAACTTCGAGAAGCAGTCTACAGCGCAATATTATCAACGGATGACATGTTTGAAAACGAAAAAACTTTTGAAATAAAAGACACCAAGAAAAATCCCGAAGAAGATTGCGAATTTTATATGCTTTCTTCGTCAATCAAATCAGCTGTTGCAACTCTTCCTAAAAGAGAGCGAGAGCTTATCGAATCAAAGTTTTTTAAAGAAAAGAAACTGCACGAATTATCCGATGAGTACCTAATTTCCCCAAGCAGAATTTCAAGAATAATCAAATCCGGCTTGGATAAAATAAAAGATGAATTAATTAAAAGCGAAGTTATTTAAAACTTCGCTTTTTAAATTAAATAAATTTTAATAAAGATTTTAAAACCAATCTTCAATTTCGATTGTTAAATAAACCAATGATTTTTTTAATGAAAACAATGCTGTTAAAAATTCAATCATAATTCACCTAAAACACTACTTAATATATTAAAGTATTTTTCTTTTAAAAAATTGCGCAAATACAATAATTTAATTTTAAGCATGGAAAAAGCACCCTGTGTAATTGAATTTTCAAGCTTGTCAATAAAATTAATCATGTTAAGTTTGTAAATAGTAATTTTGGCTATGTATATTTAACTAAAAGCCATTGTAAAACTTTTTTAACAATATTAACTATTGTTTGTTTGGGATAAAGAACTAAAATAAAAACATAGCAAGGCTATGGAATTAACTGCGGAAAGGAGTGATGGCAGATTTTTGGTTGAGTATGGAATGTATTTATAGAGTATTAACAATAAAAAAATTTTAAACTTAGGTCTACTGCTAGATTTGGGAAAATCCACTTGAAAACAAGTGGATTTAATTTTTATTAGGGTTAAAATATTATTGCAAAAAAAATTTTTTCGTTGTTTTATAAATATACCCGAAAAATTAACAAAAAATATGCAAGAAACAAGTAATAAAAATATTATCCCTGAAATGAACAATATTAACAGTCATGAAATTCGGATTGTGTCTAAAAATCCTGATTTTAATTTTTGTATTGACGAAAACGAAAGACAATTAATCATTCAAAAATTGTTTGAAGCGCATAAGCTTGCTCAAATTAACGTAAAAGCGGGTAATATTACAAAAAGAGGCTTTGCAACCAATGTCTGCACCTTGGATAATTTTTGGTCAATAGGAACAAATTTTAATAACACGAGAAATGATATATCTTCAATCTGCGCCGAAAGAAGCGCAATATTGTCCGCATATAATCAGGCTCTTATTCGTTTTTCGGATGAAGAAAATAAATCTTTTGATTTCAAGATTAAATATCTGTGCATGTCCTCAAATATAGACCTGAATGAAAATTTTGACTGCATAATACCTTGCGAGGATTGTT
>CANQAW010000194.1 GCA_947589525.1 Candidatus Gastranaerophilales bacterium | reverse complement strand
TAATTAAAATATTCGTCAATTGCGCCCGAATAAAATACTTTTTCAAACTTTTCGCCGACATCTTTAAAATCAGTGTTAAGTTTTACTTCAATATTCGGATGGTTTAATAAATTTTCAATCATTTTAGTATAACCCTGTTCGGGAACAGCCTGATATTTATCTTGAAAATATCTGTTATCACGGGAAATATACACGGGAACTCTTGCCGTAACCGAAGGGTCGATTTCCTCGGGTTTTAAATTCCACTGCTTCATTGTGTATTTTTCAAACACATTTTTATAAACATATTCGGCTAAAAATTTTAAATCTTTGTCATTGTTTTCTTTGAGTTTTAAAATGGGAATTTTAACTCCCCAGCCGTAATTTTCTATAAGTTTTTCTTCAAGCTTTTGTGCCATGGATTGAGAAAATACTTCGTAAAGCGTTGTTAAATTAAAAGGAAGAGTACAAATATTTCCTTCAAGCACCGCGTTTGATTTTAGAAAAAAATAATTCCATTTTGTATATTCGGATAAATAATCCCAAACTTCTTTATTATTAGTGTGGAAAATATGAGGGCCGTATTTATGCACGGTTATATCAGTGTCTTTATCAACATAATCAAATATATTCCCTGCAAGTTCGTTTCTTCTGTCAATTATTGTAACTTTTTGATTTAATCTTTTTGCTATTAAATTGGCTAAAACAGAACCCGATAAACCGCAACCGACTATTAAATTTCCTTTGCTCATACCTAATATTTCCTCTTCATTTCCCAATTCCAAGCTGTTCTTACGGAGTCTTCCATATTCAGGTATTTAGGTGTCCAACCTAAAATTTCTTTTGCTTTTTCGTTATTGGCAAAAAGTTTTGCAGGGTCTCCCTCTCTTCTGCCTGCATATTCTATTTTACATTCTCTGCCGGATACTTTCATTACAGCATCAATAATTTCTTTAACGGAAGTTCCTATACCCGTTCCGAGATTTATATATCCCGAATATTTATCCAGATTTTCAAGTGCCAACCTGTGTGCAAGAGCTAAATCTTCCACATGAATATAGTCTCTTATACAAGTGCCGTCAGGTGTATCATAATCCGTTCCAAAAACTTTTATGCTTGAGTTATTTTTAATCGCTTGTACAACTAACGGTATCAGATGGGTTTCAGGAGTATGACTTTCGCCTGTTGATGCATCTTCTGAAGCTCCGCAAGCATTAAAATACCTTAATGCAATGTATTTTAAACCGTATGCTTTACTGTAGTCTTCAAAAATTTGCTCAATCATTAATTTGCTTCTGCCATAAGGATTAATAGGATTTTGAGGATGTTTTTCATCAATCGGTGTATATTTTGGCTCACCGTATGTTGCACAAGTGCTTGAAAATACAATATTTTTTACATTAAACTCCTTCATTACTTCAAGCAGGTGCAGCGTCGATATAACATTATTTGTATAGTATTTTTGAGGGTCTTTTACACTTTCGCCGACATAAGCATAGGCTGCAAAATGCATAACCGCATCAATTTTATTATTTTCAAAAATTTTTCTTAGCGCATTTTTATCGGACACATCAGCTTTAACAAATTCGGCTCTTTTATCAACCGCTTCAATATGACCGTATATTAGATTGTCAATAACAATACATTTATAGCCGTTATCAGCTAAATGTTTTACCGTGTGTGAACCTATATAACCCGCACCGCCCGTAATTAACAGCATTATTGTTCTCCTTTTATAAAAACTTTTTTTAATACAGGAATTATTTTCTTTTCAAAAATATTCAATTCAACTGCACCTCCAATGATAATAAACATCAAGACAATACCCCCCCCCCCATCGGAAGCTGGCAAACGGATGCCTTGATAAATATATAATAGGAATACCTTGCAATATATATACAGGATATGTATATTTCGAAATATTATAAATAAAGCTGAATTTATTTAAAAATTTTGAAATATATCCGTATGAGTTAACCATAATAAAAAGTAATAAAGAAAAATTAATAATATTTTGAAAATAAGTTATTTTGACAGAACCCATTGCATAACTGCACAATAAAACCGCGCAAAGAACTTCCAGAAAAGTAAATGCACACATTGTCAAAACATTTTTATTAAAAAAAACTTTTTTGCTTAAATAATAAACCGCCATACCGACACCCATACATGACATTGCTCTTGCTATTGAAGCACCGTAAATTCCGTAATACGGCGACAAGAAATCCTGTTGCGGGAAAGTCAGCTGTAGTGCGAAACCAACATAAATCAATATTCCGAGTATGATATGAGAAAATTTCGGAAAAGCTCTGAATATAAAAGTTATTAATGCGCTTGTCCAAAATAAAGCCCCTATAAACCAATCTCCGACCCCGATAATTTCATCATGGAAAACTCCCGTGTTTAATGACATGCCAAATGTGTATGTCAGCATTGTAGGTATATAACGCAGTTTTGAAGTTCCGAACAATAGCGCTAATATATAAGCAAACAATATTGCAGGGAAAAATCTTATATACATTTTCTTTATTATATCAACCGCGCTCAAATCCGTATCCATAAGTTTTTTGCACAGAAAAAATCCGCTGATTACAAAAAAATATTCAACACAAATATATAAACGAGTACCCGAAAATGCAATATAGTTAAGAGATTTATGCAAATCAGGCATGTTCAAACAGCAATGCAAAAATAGAATTACTGCCAGAAAAATTATTCTTAAATATTCAATTGAATATATTTTTTTCATAGAACTGTTTCTTTTTTTCTTTCTTTCTTGCCAATGCAATAATATTCAATTGTATAAATTTCTGCCGTCAAAAATAACGGGGGTTCTAAGGAGAGCTTTAATTCTTTCAAAATCGGGGCGTCTGAATTCATTCCACTCGGTTAAAAGCAAAATACAATCCGCATTTTCAGATGTATCATAAATGTTTTTGCAATATTGAATTCTGTCTTGGAAGTAGTATTGCGCAGAATTAATTGCTTTAGGGTCGCATGCTTTAATTTTTGCACCCCTGTCCAATAGTGCATTAATAATTGTAATTGAAGGTGCTTCTCTCATGTCGTTTGTCTT
>CANQAW010000193.1 GCA_947589525.1 Candidatus Gastranaerophilales bacterium | reverse complement strand
ATATCAAAAGATAATAAAAAAATCTATGTTTCAGATTGGCTGACTTCTTCAATTTATGAAGTTAATATGAATGGTGAACAGAAAGTAATTTTTTATAAAAAAGGAATGACTCCTGCTGATATTACCCTAAGAAACAATAAATTAATAATTCCCGATATGTTTAATAATCAGGTTATAATTTATGACACTAAAACCAAAAAAGAAAGCTATATAAAATAAAAACGCAAAATATTTAAAAATTGAAATCAACAGTGCCGAAATAATCAGAATAACCCATGCGCATGTTTTATTGATACACCATAAACAAAATAAATACCAATAGTTTGATATTAGAGCTTTTATATATTTTTTAAATTCGGAGAAAGAGGGATTCGAACCCTCGAGGCAGATTACTCCACCTAACACCTTAGCAGGGTGCCGCCTTCAGCCACTCGGCCATTTCTCCTTGATTAAATAAATTCTAACACAAGCACAATTAATTTATCAAGAACATATTTAAATACTAAAAATGTAGTAATTGTAAAACCTTTCTGCGCAAGGGTTTCAAGGGTATAGACATGCTAAAAGGTTGCAAAATATCGTATTTTGTGCTATAGTACTTTTGAACTTAGGGTTCTCGGCTTGTTTGGCGGAAAAACAAGTTTTTTACCCGGTTAAAAGTTAAAATGAGGATAATTTTTTATGACGAAAAAGCTAGTTAAAACTTTGTTAGTCCTATTTTGTTTTGTAGCTTTTGCGGTTAATGTTTCTTTTGCAGGCGAATCACCGCAGGAGAATGCTAAAAAATTAATCGTTCAAACTGCTCAAAAAATGGGCGTAGACCCTTTTATAGCTTTAAGTATAGCTAAAATCGAATCTAATTTCAATCCGTCTATTAAGAGTCCTGCGGGAGCTATAGGATTATTTCAGCTGACTCCTTCGACCGCTCAAAAGCTTGGAGTAAATCCTTATGTTGCAAGGGAAAATGTTGAAGGCGGACTGAAATATTACAAAATGCTTTATAATAAATACGGTTCCGTTGATTTAGCTCTTGCGGCATATAATGCAGGTCCGGGGAATGTCGCTAAATACAAAGGCATACCTCCTTTCAACGCCACAAAAAACTTTATTAAAAGCATAAGAAAAGAATACGATACATTCAAAGCAGACAAAAACACGGCTAACATTATTTCTGATATGATATAACCTAAAACCCTCAACCTTTTATTTTAAACGGTTGGGGGTTTATAGTAACACTTGGGTTGCAAGAATAATTTTATGAGAATCGGGCGATGCTTCGTTTTGGCAATATATGTAATTTGCCATAATTCTTAAGGTTTGTCCGAGAATGAAATAGTTAATCCCTAAAGTATATTCTCGTGAGTTGTTGTTTTTTATGTTTTTATCGTTATCAAAATCGTCAAATCTCGCAAGCATCTCCAACTTTTTAGTCAATCGGTATGCCAAAGTTATATTATAGCCGTATCGATTTTTTTCGGTTATTCCGGAAGCACCGTTTGAGCCATGGGCATTTTGAAATTCCGAAGATAATCTGAATTTTTTATAATTGTATCTTAAATTTATGCTTTCAACATCAAAATTATGTGAATTTCTCACTCCTGCCTGATATCCGCCCGAAATGTCCAACTTGCCGTATTTTTCATCTAAATTTGCAAGCGGTTTAAAATTTACCCATAAATCCGTTTCAACCCCCGGAAAAAACTCGCTGTAATATGTATCCGAGCTGTATCCTCCAATGTCGTAGTCAATATATTTATAATCGCCTTTTAATCTTATTCCCGTTTTTCTTATATTTCCAAAATTTCGTGCACTTTGGCTTCTTAAAACAAACGGGATTAAATAAGGGCTTTGTCCGCCTTCATACCCGACATCCAAGCATCCAATACCAGCCTGTGGAAAAAATTTTCGTGAATATTTGGTGTTAAATCAAAAAGAGTGTTATATTTTTCCTTTTCGCTTCTAAATTTTCCTTTTATTCCTATATTTATAAGCTGAGGGTTAAACTTCGTATCATTATCACTGCTGACAAATGTTTCCGTTATATTGTTTATAAAATTTCCCTGAAGCTGAGTTTCTTTAATCGGCCCTTTTTCAAACTCCGTTCTTAATTGGTCGCGAAGCATACCGTCAGCACTGTCGGTATTATAATCTTTTTTTATTATTCCTTTCAGTGCTTCTTTTGAAAAAACGGTGTATCTTTCTTCGGGAACGGATTTTTTATCTTCAGGCTCTAATAATATCGGCTCTTCAATGATTTCCGGATTTTTGTCATCGCTTTGCAAAATAACTTCTTCAATCCCGAAAGCAATTGAAGAAGTTATAAGCATTAAAGCCGTAATTAAAAATTTAATTTTGTTCTTTATTTTCATCTTTTAAATAAGCAATCCAGAAAAGCAATACTACAAAAACCAATGCTCCTGCTATATTTCCTAAAGTAACAGGAATTAAGTTATTAACAAAGAATGTTTTCCATGTCAGAGTTGAAAGCTGATTTGCCGTTAAATTTGAAGCGGTTACAACACTATCTATATTTTTCATTAAAATTCCCGAAGGTATAAAAAACATATTGGCAACAGAGTGTTCATATCCTGATGCAACGAAAGTCATAATCGGGAAAAATATGGCAAATATTTTACCTATTACACGTTTTGAACTTGTTGCCATCCAAACGGCAAGACAAACCAGCCAGTTGCACAAAATTCCTCTTGTGAAGGCTTCCAAAAATGTTAAATTAACTTTCATGTGAGCGTTTGTTAAAGTTGCAACACCCAATGCTTCGTGGTTATTATGACAAAGGGCGCTTGCATAAACAAGCGCTGCAAGAATTAGCGAGCCTATAAAGTTTCCGACATATACAACACCCCAGCTTCTGAATAACTGCATGGCGCTTATTTTTTTCTCAATTACCGAAAACATCATCATAACATTTCCCGTGAATAATTCTGCGCCCGTTATGACAACCATCATAAGACCGGCTGAAAATACCATTGCACCTATTAATTTTGCAAAGCCCCAGCCTAATATATCGCCTACTCCGCAAGATACGGTTAAGCTGACT
>CANQAW010000192.1 GCA_947589525.1 Candidatus Gastranaerophilales bacterium | reverse complement strand
GATATCTAACTAATCTCTTCTTCAATAATATATCTTGGTCTTTCCTTGGTTTCGATTAAGATTTGACCGATATATTCTCCTATTATACCTATACATAAAATTTCCATGCCCGTTGCAAAAGTTTCCCATATTTCAAAGGCGGAAATCGAAGGAGATAAAATTTTAGTTTCAAAAATGAACGAAATTAACATTAATATGGCTAAAATTATGCTTGCAAGCGAAATGAATGCCCCTATTATAAAAACAAATCTTAAAGGTCTTGTTGAAAAAGAAACAATAGCGTTGATTGCCATTTTTGCAAGAGAAAACAAATTAAATTTGGATTTACCGTAAGCTCTTTTTTTTATGTCATATTCAATGTATTTTGTTTTTAAGCCTAAATCATATATCATTCCGCGAACAAATATGTTTCTTTCTTTATATTCATTAATGATGGAAAGGGCTTTTTTACCTATTGCTCTGTATTCGGAGTGTCTGGGCTTTAAGTTTACTCCCAAAAAATTAATTATTTTATAAAACAAAAACGATGTAATGCTTTTTAGTCCGTATTTGTGCTCATAACGCCTTCTGGTACCGCAGATTATTTCATAGCCCTGCTTATAGTATTTAATAAAGTCTTCTATTTTTGTTTCATCTTGCTGTAAGTCGGCATCTATTGTAACTGCACAGTCGCATCCTATTTTTTCAACTGTTTTATATCCTGCTATTATTGCATTTTGATTGCCGAAATTTTTGGTAAATTTAACGGCTTTCAATGATGTAATTTCTTTTTTTACTTCAAGAATTTCCTCCCAAGTTCTGTCGGTGCTTCCGTCATTTACAACCAATATATAACTGTCTTCGGAAATTAAGTTTTTCTTTGTGTATGTTTTTATGGTCTTGTCCAAAACCTTAACGGTTCTTTCAATTGACTCTTCTTCGTTGTATGCGGGAATTATAATAGCCAGTCTCATAAATGCCTTTTTATTATATAATATATTACAAGGATATTATATAAAAAATATGAAAAAAGTAATACTCTCGGCTGACGATTTTGCTATAAATAAAAATGCGGATAGTGCAATTGTTGAAGCCCTAAATAACGGGATTTTGACTTCAAGCTGTATTATGGCAAACGGTGAAAATTATGATGAAACTATACAAAAAATTAAAAAAGGCAATTATGACATTGGCATACATCTTAATATAATAGAAAACAAGGCTTTAATTAAAATTGCAAATAATCCCTTAACCGATGATGATAACTGCTTTAATAATTCTTTTTTGAGTATTTTATTGAACTCCATGAATAAAAAATATTTGAAGTTTGTTGAAAATGAATTCAGGGCTCAAATTGAAAAAGTGATGCAAGACGGAATTAAACCTTCGTATATATCAAGCCACGTGCATGTGCATGCTATTCCGAATATTTTTAAAATATGTTTAAAATTAGCTCAGGAATACGACATCAAAGCAATTAGAACACAAAGCGAAAATTTTTATTTTGCTTCCGATGTTAAAAAACATTTTAAATTTTTATATTTTATAAATATAATAAAACACATTCTTTTAAATTTTTTTAGTTTTATCAATAAGTTTGCTCTCAGAAAAACAAATATAAAAACAAATGACAGCTTTGCCGGTGTTTTATATACTTTAAATATGGATAAATCTACGATTATTCCCGCAATTAAAAAATTAAAAGACGGTATCATTACCGAGATAATTTTGCACCCGAATGCAGATAAGACAAAAGAAAATTCTTTTATTGAATATAAAACCGTTTTGAATTCCGATTTAAAAAAAGAATTTTCCAATTTGCATGTAAAATTAATATCATGGGCGGATATTTAAAAATAAAATATTTAAGTTATGATGTTGTTTATGGAAGATAAACATAAAAAAGCCAAAGTTTCTTTTTCTTCTATGCCTCTTGTTGAGGCCATGAGGGAATATAAAAACAATCCGATGACAGGATTTCATATCCCCGGACACAACAGAGGTGCGGGTATGAACCCTGATTTTGTTGATTTAATCGGGCAGGATACGGCTAAAATAGATACAACCGATGAATTTGATAATTTAGGAACGCTTCATCCGTCAAGCGGTGCAATCAAGGAAGCTCAGGATTTAGCAAGTAATATATACAATTCAAAAAAGACATATTTTTTAACATGCGGTTCTACCGTGGCAAATCTTGCACTTGCTTTTGGCTTAACTTCTCCAAGTGATGAGGTTTTAATAGGGAGAAATTGCCACAGGTCGGTTTTAACGGGATTAATTATAACGGGTGCAAAAGTAAACTGGCTAATTCCAAAGAAGCTTAACAGATGGTCAATTTTTGGAAATATTGATGCGGATGATGTTGAAGAAAAATTGAAACATAACAGAAACATCAAGCTCGTCTGGTTGACTAACCCTACTTATGAAGGAGTCGTATCAGACATTAAAAAAATCAGTGATATTTGTAAAAAATATAAAACTGCGTTAATTGTTGATGAGGCGCATGGCGCTCTTTGGAATTTTAATTCAAAATTGCCTCCATGTTCGCTGACTTTAGGTGCTGATGCGGTCGTTCATTCTTTGCATAAAACGGCAGGCGCAATGACTCAGGCTTCAATGCTTCATCTCGGTAAAAACTCCGTTTTTAAAGAAGAAAGAATAGAACATGCGCTAAAACTTCTTCATACTACAAGCCCCAGCTTGCTTTTGCTCACAAGCTTGGATGCCTCAAGAGCATTTCTTGCTTCAAAAAACGGGCAAAATTTATTAAATAATGCAATTGAAAATGCGCAATATTTCAGAACCGAAGCAAAAAAAACAGATAAGCTTGAGGTTTTATCAAAAGATGAAATTGATATCGATATTACAAAACTATTTATAAAATTCAAAAATTTATCAGGGAAGCAACTGGAATATATACTTGAAAAAGAATACGGTATTGAAGTTGAATCTGCTTCCGATGAAGGCATTTTGCTTTTGTCAAATTTGGGCGGTAAAAAAGAAGAATTCGATTACCTTTTAAAATCTCTTAAAGATATTTCAAAAAAGAACTATAAACACTTGAAGTCAAATGATAAGATTATGC
>CANQAW010000191.1 GCA_947589525.1 Candidatus Gastranaerophilales bacterium | reverse complement strand
TTAGCACCCATGGAGCGCAGAAAATTAGCCAAATCAACAATTTCAGGCTCTTGTGCGCAATTTTGAATTATTGTTGTACCGTCAGCCGTAACTGAAGCCATAATTATATTTTCCGTAGCGCCAACAGACGGAATGTCAAAACAAATTACGTTTGCTTTAAGTTTTTTTGCTTTTGCAATAACATAACCGTCTTGAATAACACAGTTACAACCAAGCGCCTCAAGCCCTTTGATGTGAAAATTGACTCTTCTCTCGCCGATTTTACATCCCCCCGGCAGAGCAACTCTGGCTTCATTTAATCTTCCGACCAAAGCGCCTAAAACACAGAAGCTTGCACGCATTTTCGAGACATATTCTTTTGAAGCATAACAGTTTGTAATATCGGTAGAATTAATTGTTATTTTTTTATTTACTTTGTCGTATGTTGTTTTAGCGCCAAGCTCTCTTAAAACTTCAAGCATAATTTCAACATCCGACAGTTCGGGTACATTGTGAATTACGCAGGTATCGGAACATAAAAGCGAGGCAGCCATTAATTTAAGAACAGAATTTTTTGCACCACTGATTGAGACTTCGCCCTTAGCGGGATTTTGACCTTTAATAATTAATTTTTCGCTCAAAACAATGTCCTTTTGCACTAACTGAGTCCTTTTAATAATATTATAATTTCATATTAGTTAAAAGTACATACCCGAATTTAATTTTCATCCGCAGGTTTTGACTCTATAACCTTTGCATCAATAATATTTTCTTTATCATCCGACAGTTTTTGTTTTGCTTTTTCTTCCAGTTCAAGCTGTTTGTTTATAACAAGAGTTTGGACTATTTGAAAAATATTGCTTGTCACAAGGTACAACAGAGCGCCTGCGGGAATTGGAATAAAAACAAAAGTAAAAATTATCATAACAGGCATAATAGTACCCATTGATTTTTGGATTGCCTGTTGAGTTTTATCTTGGTTTTGACTTTGTGTTGTACTCATCATGACTTTTTGAGAAAGCCAGATTGTTATACCAAAAAGCGCCACAAGAGCAATAACATCATAGTGAATTTTATTTGAAGAGGGAAGTGTCGGCACGCCGGCAACTAAATTATATCCTTTTCGTTCAAAAGTCAGATTTTCGGTTTCTTTTGTTAAAATATTCATAACGGAAATTTCTGCCTTTTGAACTTTGTCCAGTTCCTCAAATTTCAAAACAAGGCTGTCTAAAGGAATTTTCAGCTCAATTGGTTTTGAAGGTTCAATAGTTCCTTGTATGGAAACAGCTTTTTGAGGTTTATCTATTTTAACGGCGTCTATTTTTTTATCATTCAAATAGACAACTGCGGTTTTACCGGCTTGAAACTGCGCATTTTTGGATACCGAAAAAGAACCGTCGGAAGAAACTCCCGCATTTGACTTTATGGTAGCATCCAGTCTGTTAATAAATAAAAAATGAGTATTTCCCGCCATTTGAATAAATTGCGGGCTCATAAGAGCGCTGTAGAGCATAATAAAAATAGGAATTTGTATAAGCATAGGCAGACAACCCGCAGTAGGATTAAAGTTATTTTCTTTATAAAATTCCATCATTTTTTGCTGCATTAATTGAGGATTGCTTTTGTATTTTTCCTGAATCATTTTAAGCTTTGGGCTTAACTGCTGCATATTTTTCATTGAGCGTTGTTGAGTAACGCTCACAGGCCAAAGACAACAGCGCATTACAATCGTGAATATAATAATTGCCATGCCCCATGAGCCTGCAATCTTAGCAAGCGAGCTTAATAATTCTATGGTTAAAGATACGAAATCCATTAATTTTCTCCTCGTGAAGTATGTAATATATAAATTTTACTATAAACATGCTAAAATTTATCTATGGAAAATAATTTTGATACAATTGTTGCAATAGCAACCCCCATAGCTAAAGGCGTAATCGGAATAATCAGAATTTCGGGCGAAAAAAGTTTTGAAATCGCAAGCAGAATTTTTTCGGGAAAAATCCGCCCTAAAATGATTAACTACGGCAAAATTAAGGATTTTGATTTAAACATTTTGGATGAAGTTATCGTTCTGCCTTTTAAAGCCCCGCACAGCTACACGGGAGAGGATGTTATCGAAATTCAAACTCACGGTTCAATTGTTATAATTAATTCTATTTTGGAATTAATATTAAAACTCGGCGCAAGGCCTGCTTCAAAAGGAGAATTTACCAAAAGGGCGTATCTTAACCACAGAATTGACATGACTCAGGCTGAGGCGGTTTTGGATATAATCAATTCAACAAGCTCTAAATCTGCTCAAAATGCGCTTAATAATTTGAGCGGAACTTTAAAAAATAAAATAAATCAAATCAAAGACTCTCTTTCGGATTTATATTCAAAACTAATTGCCTCAATTGATTTTCCCGATGAGGTTCAGGAGATGGATAATAATACTGTCGTATCGATATGTAATGATAATATTAAAGAAATAGATAATATATTAACTTCCACCAAGAACCATAATTTTATAAAAGACGGCATAACCCTTGCTCTAATCGGCAAACCAAATGCGGGTAAAAGCTCATTGTTTAATGCACTGTTGAATTACGAGCGAGCTATCGTTACGGATATCGAGGGAACAACCAGAGACACAATCAAAGAAACGATAAATATAGACGGCTATTTATTGAATTTTGTCGATACCGCAGGAATTAGAGATACAAAAGATGTTAACATAGTTGAAAAAATAGGAATAGAAAATTCTTATAATGCAATAAGCGAGTCTCAAATTGTTCTGTTTTTATTTGAAAATACGCCTGATGACATAGATGAGAGTTTGATTGATTTTGCGAAGGATAAAAAAGTTCTTTTTGTTAAAACAAAGGCGGATTTGGCTTCAAATTGCGATTTGTGTAATGACGAATATATCTCAACAAGCGCTAAAACAGGTTTAGGTTTGGATAAATTAAAGCAAAAGCTTCTTGAAATTATTAAAGAAACAATCGGTCAGGAAACAAATTACACCACAAACATGCGCCATCAAAGCTGTCTTATGCGGGCAAAAGAGTGCCTTGAAAATACTCTTAAAAGTGCGGATTTTATCAACAGCGCCGATTTGTTTGCAAC
>CANQAW010000190.1 GCA_947589525.1 Candidatus Gastranaerophilales bacterium | reverse complement strand
ATTGCTATGGAATATGTTAAATCAATACAAGACTATTATAAAACTCCCTACGAAAAGCAAATAACTTCTTTTTTATATGGAAATTTGCAAGATTCGCTGTGCTGTGAAAAAATTAAAAATATTAATTTTATGCTGGAATATGTAAAACCCTTGCATGATTTTGTCGTATATTCGACGGCATTTTTTAAAGACGATTTTTTAATCAGGGAATAAACCCCTCATCCTCGGGAAGATTATCTTTATTTCTCGCACTTACTGCTAATCTGTCGCATATTTCATTGTATTTATTTGAATTATGCCCTTTAACCCAGATAAAGTTTATTTCGTGTGTTTTTTTTGCTTCCAAAAATTTTTTCCATAAATCAATGTTTTTTACGGGATTTTTTGTATTTAGCTTCCAGTTTTTTTCAATCCAGCCTTCAAGCCATTTCTGATTTATTGCATCGGTTACATATTTTGAATCACTGTACAGGTTAATTTTACAAGGTTTTTTTAAACTGTTGAGCGCATCAATTACCGCAAGCAATTCCATTCGGTTATTCGTGGTTAATTTGTAACCTTTTGAAAATTCTTTTTTATGTTCTTTGCAATCTTTGTCTTTATAAATCATAACGATGCCATATCCGCCGGCGCCCGGATTGTTTGCGCATGCACCATCCGTGTATATGTCTATTGTCGGTTTTTCCATGTTTTTCATTATACCACATATTTCTTAATAACTTGTATACATTATATTTTCTTTGTGTTTTAATATTTTTTGCAATATTTTATGTCTAATGGAGATAGTTAATGATTGTAATAATGGAACATGACGCTACATCCGAGCAGGTTGATAAAGTAGTTAAGTTTATTGAAAAACAAAATCTTAAAGTTCAAATAAACAACGGCGAAACTCTTAAAGTCATTGCCGTTATCGGTGATAAATGCAATTTTAATCCTAATTTACTTGCATCTCTTGACGGTGTGCGCGAAGTTCAAAAAATTCAAGAGCCGTATAAACTTGTATCCAGAATTTCTCATCCGAAAGATACAATAGTAAAATTTCCTAACGGGGTCAAAATAGGCGGATTGGAAAAACCTGTCTTAATAGTCGGACCCTGTACCGTCGAACAAGATATAGAAGGGCTTTTAAAAGTTGCCTATGCGGCTAAAGAAATGGGCTGTCATTTTCTAAGGGGCGGTGCTTTTAAGCCCAGAACTTCTCCTTATGATTTTCAGGGCTTGGAAGAAAAAGGATTACAATATCTTGCACAGGCAAGAGAAAAAACAGGTCTTTTGGTTGTGACTGAAGTAATGGATACCATGGATATTGCTCTAATTTCCAAATATGCCGATTTGCTTCAAGTGGGTGCAAGAAATATGCAAAATTTCAAGCTTTTAAAAGCATTGGGCAGACAAAAGAAGCCGGTACTTTTAAAAAGAGGACCTGCCGCAACAATTAAGGAATTTTTGCTTGCTGCCGAGTATATTTTATCCAGCGGTAATCCTAATGTCATTCTTTGCGAAAGAGGCGTAAAAACATACGACACTCAATTTTCAAGAAACATACTTGACGTTGCCGCAGTTTCAATTATTCGCAAATATTCACATTTGCCGATTATTGTCGACCCTTCTCATGCAACAGGAAAAAAATATTTAATAGAACCTATGAGCAAGGCTTCTTTGGTGGCAGGTGCTCACGGTGTTATGATTGAGGTTCATCATAATCCTGACATAGCAATGTGTGACGGTGCGCAAAGCTTAAGTGTCGAGCAATTTAAAAACACGGCTAAAGTGTTAAATAAATTAATCGGCAGAATTGATTACGATAATAAAAATTTGTAAAAACAATAGGGAAAGCAAATGGCATTAACATTTCAAGAATTAATATTAAATTTATCAAAATACTGGTCGGATAACGGATGTGTTATTCAACAGCCGTATGATATCGAAAAGGGTGCCAGCACAATGAACCCTGCAACGTTTCTGCGTGCATTAGGCCCCGAACCTTTTAATTGCGCAATGGTTGAACCTTGCAGACGACCGACAGACGCAAGGTACGGAGAAAATCCCAACAGACTGGGTCATTATTTTCAATATCAGGTTATTTTAAAACCAAATCCCGATAATGCGCAAGATTTATATTTAAATTCACTATCCGCAATGGGTATTGACCTTGATAAACATGATGTTCGATTTGTTGAAGATAATTGGGAATCGCCAACTCTGGGCGCGGCGGGTGTCGGCTGGGAAGTTTGGCTGGACGGCATGGAAATAACTCAATTTACCTATTTTCAACAAGTCGGCGGTCTGGAAGTCAAACCCGTTGTTTTGGAAATTACATACGGTTTAGAGCGTATCGCTATGTATCTTCAAAACAAAGACAGCGTTTTTGACATAGACTGGAATGAAAGCTTAAAATACGGAGATATTTATCTTCAAAACGAAATAGAGCAATCTAAATACAACTTTGAATATTCAAATCCCGATTGCCTGTTTGCTCAATTTGATTTGGCAATGAACGAAGCAAATAACTGTATGAATCATGGCATTGTTTTGCCTGCTTATGATTGGGTTTTAAAGTGTTCTCACACATTTAATCTTTTGGATGCCAGAGGTGTTATCAGCAAGGATGAACGTGTTAATTATATTAACAGAGTCCGCACCTTAGCTTCAAGAGTTGCTAAATTGTATGTGGAACAACGTGAAAAACTCGGTTTTCCTTTGATTAAAAAATAGAGAGAAATATATATGGACGAAAATGAAAGCAGAGATTTTTTGCCGGAATTGCCTGACAAAAAAGAAGTTGGCGCAATATCAGCTTTTGTAAAAAATCTTTTAAAAATAAAAAATCCCGATACAATGCTTAAACAAGCTCAAGAGGGCGGACTTAAAAAAACACTCGGCGCATTTGATTTAATTATTTTGGGAGTGGGGGCTATTATCGGAAGCGGTATTTTTACCGTAGTGGGTATTGCTGCGGTAGGTTCAAACGAGGCATTAGGCGCGGGGCCTTCTTTGATAGTATCCATGGTAATAGCTTCGATGGCGTGTATTTTTTCCGCTCTTTGTTACAGCGAATTTGCTTCCATGCTTCCCGTTGCGGGAAGTGCAT
>CANQAW010000189.1 GCA_947589525.1 Candidatus Gastranaerophilales bacterium | reverse complement strand
CGAATGATGAAATAACGCTTCCCGCATTCGCTTCAAGAAGAATTAATCTGGTTGAGGTAACATTCAAACCGAGACGAAAAAGTGTAGCCATTAAAAGAATGGTGGGAAAACTTGAGTATTCTAAAGGCTCTTTTGTATAAAGACAAACAAGTAAAATTAAAACCGAAAAAGAAATGTTTAAAGTAAGGAGTAAATCCAATAATTGCGCAGGAATAGGTATTACCATCATTAAAACGATGGTAACAAGACCAATAGCCAAAACTATATCGTTATTTTGCAGTAATAATTTTAATTTTGACAATTACTCCCTATACTCCCCTATCTTTTTTTCATAGAATAAACATATTGCAAAATTTCGGCAACTGCAATATATAGTTCTTGTGGTATTATACCATTAATTTCAACCAATTTGTACAGACTTCGTGCAAGCGGTTTATTTTCAACAATAGGAACATTATTGTTCTTTGCAATTTCTCTTATTTTAAATGCAATAAAATCCACGCCTTTTGCAACAACAATAGGAGCAGGATATTCTTCCGGACGATACTTAAGAGCTACGGCATAATGAGTCGGGTTAACAACAACAACATCAGCTTCTTTTACGTTTGACATCATTTTTTGTTGAAGAATTTTAATTTGGAAAGAACGAATTTTTCCTTTAACCATCGGGTCGCCGTCTATGTTCTTTCTTTCATCCTTGACCTCCTGCTTGGTCATTTTGATAGATTTATTGTATTCCCAATCCTGATATTTTTTATCTAAAAAGCCTATGATAACAAGCAGAATACATATAGAAAAAACCAGCTTAAAAATAATTGCGCCCATTACCGCAAAGCCCGTAGAAGGGTCGGCACCTATAAGTCCGAAAAGTTCATTTTTATGCTGCGAAATTATTTTTATACCTACCATTACGACAATAAAACCTTTAACGATTGATTTAACAAGCTCAACCATTTGACGGGGTTTAAAGATGTTTATTTTATCGATTAAGTTTTTAAAAGCCTTAGAGGGGCTTAATTTATCAAATTTCGGTTTTAGTGCTTCTTTTGCAAAAAGAGCGCCTGTTTGCAATCTCAATATTATAATTGAACAAATCGCCAAAAAAGCAAAAAACAATAACAAAATCGAACATAACGTATTAAAATACGGGGAAATAATTGAAATAAAGTTATTATCCGAAATATTTACGGGATTTAAATCGCTAAGGGCATTAAAAAGCATGGTTTTAAGCTTCTCAAGCATGTCATCACCCATGACATATAAAAGCGCAACTCCTGATGTCAAAACCAAAGATGAAGTGTAATCTTGGCTTTTAGAAATATTACCCCTGTCACGTTCTTTTTCCTTTCGCCTCGGGGTGGCTTCTTCGGTTCTTTCTTCTTGGTCGTTTGCCATTAGTTTCGGTTATCCTTATTTTGAAAACAACATATTTACAGCACCCATATATGTTTCCGTTGCACCTGTCAGATATACATTTACGGCGCTTAAAAAAGCCATAAATAAAAATAATCCGACATATATTTTTACGGGAATTGCTACCATATAAACATTCATTTGAGGCATCATTTTACTCATTAAACCGAGCAATACATCACACGTTAACAATACGGCAAAAATAGGAAGTGCAACGCCAAAAGCTATTTTAAACAAATACGAAAACAGATTTATCATAGTATGAACAACATTTGCATCAAACAAAACGAAAACTCCCATGGGAATAGCTTCAAAACTGGAATACACGCACACGAATAATAAATTGCATGCGCCCGACAATAAAAATACAAATGTTGCGAGATAAATATATAATCTTGATAAAACATTTGATGTGACTCCCGTTGCAGGGTCAAGAGCCTCTGAAATAGATAAACCCATTTGAATTGACAATATATTTCCCGACATTCTCACTGCTTCTATTAATAAATTAGCGACAAATCCTATCAAATATCCCACAAAAAACTCAAGTAATAATAAAATTATAAACTCTGCAACATTGTGAGGCAAAACAAATTTATTTGAAACTAAAACCATAGGGTAAAATATAAAGGCTATTATCGCACCAAACCATATTTTATACATAACGGGAATAGGCAAAGAGGAAAAAAAAGGTGCACTTGAAAAAAGTCCGGATAATCTTGTAAAAACAAGCATATACACAACTATATTAGCAGGAGAAAACAAATTTAATAAACTAGGACTCTGCACTTTCTTCACCCGCTACGAAATAAACACTTTTATATATTCAAACATTTCCTTGGTGGTTGAAGTAAAAACATCAACAATCCATGGAGTAGCTACGATTAAAACAATCAACGCAGCAAAAATTTTCGGAACGAACGTTAAAGTTTGCTCCTGAATTTGAGTAACCGATTGAATAATACTTATGGTTAAGCCTACAACAATAGCCGATAATAATATCGGCGCAGAAACAATCATTGTAAGAACTATGGTTTTTTGAAATATTGTCAAAAATAATGCTTGATCCATCACTATCCCTCTATGTCACAAAGCCTTCAATCAATGATTTTGTAATCAAAGCCCAGCCGTCTACCATAACAAACATAATGAGTTTGAAAGGCATGGCAATCGTCGTGGGAGGCAGAAACATCATCCCCATTGAAACAAGAACCGAAGCTACAACCAAATCAATGACCAAAAAGGGTAAGAATATAACAAAACCTATTTTAAATGCGGTTTTTAATTCCGACAGCACAAAAGAAGGAATTAACACATAAGTCGGGACATCGTCTTTTGTTTTGGGCTTTTGAATTTTAGATAATTTAACAAACAACGCAAGCTCTTCTTCATGAGTCTGTTTGAACATAAAATCTCTTAAAGGGACTAAGGAATTATCTATTGCCTGCTGCTGAGTAATTAAATTTTTCATATAAGGCTGATAAGCCGTATCGTTTATTTTAGACAACGTCGGAGACATTACAAAAAACGTCAATATAAGCGCAAGTCCCACAATTACCTGATTGGGAGGCAAAGAAGCAGTTCCTATTGCTTGACGGGTAAGAGAAAGCACTATTACAATTCTGATAAATGCCGTGGTCATAATTATTATGCTCGGTGCAAGCGTCAGAATTGTCAGCAGAATTAAAACCTGCACACC
>CANQAW010000188.1 GCA_947589525.1 Candidatus Gastranaerophilales bacterium | reverse complement strand
TTTTAGATAATTCAATTATTTTTTTGGCTGTTTCATCATTAAAATTATCGGCATATTCGGGATGAACCCCCAAAGCGCAGTAGATTTTATCGTGAGAAGCGCATATTTGTAAAATTTTATCAAAATCGGCACTATCTGCGCCGGGGATTATAATTTCCTCAACCCCTGCTTCTCTTGCCTCTTTAACGGACAGTTCGGGGTCTTCAAGCATGTCTATATGAGCGTGTGTATCTATTAACATATTTTTATTTTAACTTAAAAAAATAATTTATTCATTTTTTTGATTTTCAACCCATATATAAGTTTGTTCATAAAGTGATTTAAAAGGATTATATTCCTGATTATTTAAAAAGGGATTTTGAGCTTTTGAATTATAATGATTTAATTTTTTAAACAAAGTTTTGATATATTGGTTAAACATAATTAACCTCCTTTTTAATTAAGGGGTAATTTTATTATCGCAATTTTTGAAATTTTAAAATTGCCCTATAGGATAAAATTAAGGTTAATAATTCGGTCAGTTATTTTTTGAAATAATTTTTTCCAAGAGGTTAACAGCTTGAACTAATTGGGTGTCAACGTTATTAATAAAATCTTTATGATTTATTGTAACCGTATAATCGGGAGTTATGCCGATTTTATTAATATCTTTTCCTTTCGGAGTTAAATAATGTGCAATAGTAAGATTCATTCCCGTTTTATCGGGCATTGAATAAACTTTTTGTACAAGTCCTTTTCCGTATGTTTTTTCGCCGATAATAACGGCTCTGTTGTTTTCCCTAAGCGCACTTGCTAAAATTTCCGATGCCGAAGCGGAATTACTGTCCACCAGAACAACAATCGGGTTGTTATAAATGCAGTCTTTGTCGTGCGCTCTGTATGTATTTTTCTTTCCCTGACGAGCGATAACCGAAACTATTGTTCCTTTTTTAATAAAAAGATTTGATATGACAATTGCATTTTGAAACAAGCCCCCCGAATTTCCCCTTAAATCAATTATTAAACCTTTAGAATTTATATATTTATTCAGCGCAACAATAAAATCCTGCGCGGTATCAACTCCGATAAAGCTTGAAATTCTGATATAAGCGATATCATCGTTAATTTTTTTGCTTTCAATTGTTTTAATTTTAATTTCTTCTCTTTTGACTGTTTTGATTATTTTTTTATTTCCCCTTAATACTTCTAATTCTATAGGAGTGTTTATATCTCCTCTTATTAATTGTGCCGTTTGATAAATCGATTGACCTTGAATATCCTGATTATTTACTTTTAAGATTATATCTCCGCTTTCCAGTCCCGCCTGATGAGCAGGTGCGCTTTTCAGCACATTTACAATATAAGTTTTGCCTGAAATAGAAGCAATGTTTATTCCTATTCCGTATAGTTTCGAATTCATTGCGTTATTTTGCTCCTGAAACTCTTTTTCATTTAGGAATTTAGAAAAAGGGTCATCCAGCGAAGCTATCATTGAATTAATCGCTATATAGGCATCTTGTTTGGTTTTGATTTTATATAAATATCTTTTTTTCCAGCGGTTCCAGTTTTGATTATTAAAATTGCCGGAATAATAGTTAGTTTTAATATTTATCCAGCTTTCCAAAAAAAGCTCTCTCGGACTTGCTTTTTCGCTGTTAATTATATTAATTTGCGACAAATCGCTTATTCTTTTTATCTGTCTGATTTCAAAGTTGCGATATGTCAAAAACCCAAGTATAATCAGGGAAATTAACAGAAAAACATATTGTTTATTTTTTGAAAAAGCAATCATAAAATTACTTTTCTTCCCCAAATGCCAGCAGTTTATAGCCTCCTCCGTAAATTGTTTTAATATATTTGTTTTTGCATGAGGAAATTTTATCAATTTTAGCTCTTAAATGTGTGATATGAACTCGAATTGTGTCTATATCATTTGTATCGTTATAACCCCATACCTCTTTTAAAAGTTCTTTGGAAGAAACCATAGAGCCTTCTTTTTGCATTAAAACATTTAAAATATCAAATTCAATCGGAGTCAATTGAGTTGTTTTATCCTTAATTTGAACGGAATAACTTTCGGGAATTAAGGTTATATCTCCTTTTGAAAGGATTTCTTTAACCCTTAGAGAATCCATCTCCTGTCCCGAACGATTTAAAAGCGCAAGAACTCTTGCTTTTAACTCTTCCATCTCAAAAGGTTTTACCATATAATCATCGACGCCCGAGTTAAAGCCCTGAAGCTTGTTGTTTAATTCTCCCAAAGCGGTGAGCATAATAACGGGAGTTTTGGAAACGGAAGGCGTTTGTCTTATTTTTTGAGCTATATCGTATCCGCTTGTTTTTCCCATCATAACATCTAAAATAACCAGAGACGGATTTTCCTGCTTAATTAAAGCAAAACCGCGAACGGGGTCGGTTGAATATTCGCAATTATATCCCATTAACTCCAAATTAATTTTAATCAGTTCGCAGATTGCAATATCATCGTCTATAACAAGAATTTTATTCATAAAATTATTTTATTTTAAAAAAAATTTTGAAAACTTAAAGATTAAAAAATATTAATTCGTATTTTTCATTAATATAACTTAATAAAATTGAAATTAAAGATAAGTAATATATTATATTATTGGGGGCAAAAGTACCCTTTTGGATAGCAAAATCTCAGATGGATAAATTTAATGAATGAACATTTTAAATTAATTGTTGAAGATATAAAAAAACTTTGGGAAAAGCTGGATTTAAACCAAAAATTTTCTTTGTCTGCGCTTATTTTAGCAATGATAGTAATAGGAGTATTTTTTATTGTAAAAGCAACCGAACCGAATTGGACGGTTTTATACTCCGATTTGACAAAGCAGGATATGGCAACAATCACGGAAAGTCTTAAAAAAAGCGGATATGCTTATAAAGTTTCCGACGATAAATCAACAATTCTGGTTCGTAATCAGGATAAAGAAGATTTAAAAATGTTTGTTGCCGAAAATGACCTTATTAAAGATACAGCGGGCGGTTTTGAACTGTTAGACGATTTACAGCTGGGTTCAACCGATTTTAAAAATAAATTGACAAAACAAAGAATTTTTCAAGGAGAATTGACCCGCTCCATTGAAAAAATTCAAGGTGTTACAAAAGCCAGAGTTC
>CANQAW010000187.1 GCA_947589525.1 Candidatus Gastranaerophilales bacterium | reverse complement strand
TGCTTTCCGGCATGTTAGACATTTTTTTGCCTTTCTTTTTCATCTATACTATAAGTTACGAAATAATTTTATAATAAACCAACTCCATAAGCAATAAAAAACTACTTTTTCATTGAATAAAAAAAGGGGGCTTGCGCCCCGAACTGTCTGGAATTAAGAATAGCTGGAAGTATGAAAAAGATTAATTATATATAATAATACATGTACGGTTTAAACAATTATACAGTCGGGTAGTATTTAAGGATAATATTACATCAGCTTTTAGTATTTTATTTTAAATTAATAAGTGTATATTTAACAGTTATTCAAAATTTTTTGAAGTAAATCTCTGAAATTCAATAATATTAAGAAAAAAAATATTTTAAAAAAGGGTTGACAAATATATTTTTTGGGTTCATAATAAGAACATAAAGAACAAGTGTTAAATAAACACTAAAAAACAAGAGGTGAGAAGCCAAAAATGTTAACAATAAGTCCAATAAATAATGTAAAAAATACAATTAATAAAAATAACATAAGCTTTACTTCCGGCGTAAGAACTAATTCCGGCGCTGACGTAATTAACAATACTGCCGATTATAAACACGAAGGAAGCTTTTTAACGGATTTCTTAGGAACAATTAAACAATCTCCGTTATTTTATGAAATTTTCTATGAAAGACAAATGAGCATAGAAAAAAGCTTAAAATCGGAACAACAAAAACTTAACGCTATTGCGTAAAAAAAGCATTATCAACACCTAACAACACAATCTCGAAGCATAAACAACACAACACAACAGCCTTATCGGATTTCGATGAGGCTTTTTAATTTTGTTATATAATTTAATTATGAAATGCGCAAAACTTATAAACGGAAAAATTAAAATAATTGAAACGGAAAAACCCGCTTTAAACAACGAAAAAGGCGCAATAATAAAAGTGCTCGGATGCGGATTATGCGGGTCGGATTTGGTCAAAATAAAACATGCCGAATCTCAAAATGAAGATAAAATAGTTTTAGGGCATGAAGTTGTCGGAATAATAGAAGAAATAAATACCGATATAAGAAATTTCAAAAAAGGCGATATTGTAGCTCTTGGTCATCATTATCCCTGTTTTAAATGCGAAAAGTGCAAAAATCAATCTTATTCAATGTGCAAAACATTTAAAAACTCAAATATTTTCCCTTGCGGATTCAGTGAATTTATCAAAATTAACGAAAACCACCTAAAATACACCGTTTATAAAATGTCTGACAGTTTAAAAGACGAACAAAAAGCTTTATTAGAACCTTTGTCCTGTACCTTAAGAGCAATAAGACGGGCAGGATTTGAATACAATAAAGATAATTCAAAATTTAACTCGCTTGTAATAGGTTTGGGCTCAATCGGACTTTTGATGTTAAAAGGATTAAAAGCTTTTAGAGTTGAAGCGTTTGGCTTTGATATATCAAAAGAAAGAGCGGAGTTTGCGCTAAAAGAAGGTTTTTCTTTTGATGAAAATAAAAAATATGATGTTGTTTTTCTGACCGCAGGAAGCTCAAAAGCTATTAAAACGGCGCTTGAAAAAGTTATTGACGGAGGAAAAATAATCGTCTTTTCTTCAGTTGAAGATGACATAAGCGGTTTTTCAAATAACGAAATTTATTATAGGGAACTATCGATTATTTCAAGTTATTCCCCCGAACCAAAGGATTTAGAGCTATCGGCGCAATTATTAAACAATAAAATTGTAAAAGTTGATAACATAACCACAATATACACTCTTGACAATTTATCAAAAGCAATTGATGATAGTTTTAACAATAAAATTTTTAAGGCTTATATAAAAATATGAAAATGAAGGCAGTGCGTTTTTACGCACCAAACGACATTAGATATGAAGAAGTCAAAGTCCCCGAGCTTGCCGAGGGGGAAATTTTAGTCAAGGTTGAAACCGCACTGACCTGCGGAACGGATGTTAAAACCTTTAAAAGAGGTCATCCCGTTTTAATTAAAAAAGTGCCTTCGGGTTTCGGGCACGAATTTGCAGGCATTGTCGCAAAAACAGATGAAACAGTCACAAACGTAAAAACAGGCGATAGAGTAGTCTGCGCAAATTCGGCACCTTGCGGAGAGTGTTTTTATTGCAAAAGGGGAGAATATGAGCTTTGCGAAAATCTTGACCTTTTAAACGGAGCTTATGCGCAATATATAGTTGTTCCAAGAAGAATTGTTGAAAAAAATACCCTGATTATTCCTGATAATGTTTCTTTTGCACGCGCAACATTTACTGAACCTTTGGCAAATGTTGTCCACGGAATAGCGAAAACTCCGATAAACAAAGGGGATACCGTGGGTGTTGTCGGAATTGGTCCAATCGGGCTTATGTTTTGCGCTCTTGCAAAATTAAAAGGCGCAAAGGTAATCGCTATGGGCAGAAACCCCTTGAAGCTTAAAATGGCGCATGAATTTGCACATGCTGATATTGTTATAGATTTAAAAAAATATCCCGAGCCTGCGGAAATTATTAAAAACCATACGCCCGAAAATCGAGGGCTGGATGTTGCAATAGAATGCGTCGGGCTTCCCGAAATTTGGGAAAAAATGTTTTCAATAGTTCGAAAAGGCGGGTATGTACACCTTTTTGGAGGTTGTGCCTCAGGAACTTCGGTTAATATCGATACAAGACGCCTGCATTATGACGAAGTCAAAATTATAAGCTCATTTCATCATACACCTAAATACTTTAAAGAAGCATTGGATTTAATCATTGAAGGCAAAGTCGATGTTGAAAAATTAATCACTAAAAAAATGGATATGAAATACGCTAAACGTGCCATTGAAATGCACCGTGACGGACAAGCGATTAAAATTCTGCTTGAAAATTAACTTGACTGTTTTTTTTGATTTGGTAAGATGGTTGTATCTCGTTAGCTCCCCAAGTGGAGTGAAACGCAACGGATAAAGAAACGTAGAGCTTGCCCGCTTAAGGTAAGAACTGAGTCCAAACACAATTGAATAAAATTATATATGCCGCGTTAGCTCCCCAAGCGGAGTGAAACGCAACGGATAAAGAAACGTAGAGCTTGCTCTGCCAACTGAGTCCAAACACAATTGAATAAAATTATATATGCCGCGTTAGCTCAGTTGGTAGAGCAAGGGACTGAAAATCCCTGTGTCCTTGGTTCGATTCCGAGACGCGGCAA
>CANQAW010000186.1 GCA_947589525.1 Candidatus Gastranaerophilales bacterium | reverse complement strand
AAAAATCTTTATCCGCAAAAAAAGATTACGGTTGCAAGAGAGTTGACCAAAAAGTTTGAGCAAATTATATCGGATAATATAGAAAATATTATCGAATACTATAAAAATAATACCTTGAAAGGTGAAATTGCAGTTTTGGCGCATAAAGATATACAAAAAGAAGAAATTGACATAGAAGATAAAATATCAAAACTCAAAAAGCTAAACTACGGCGCAAAGGATATCTCCTTAATTTTATCTTCTCTTTATGATATTAATAAAAACTCGATATATAGAAAATGTCTTTAAATTCCGGGCAGAGGGACTGTTGTTGTCGGAATTTTTTCATCGTCATATTCAATTAACTCTTGAGACTCATCCGTGTTGAATTGCTTTTTGGGTTGAGTATTTTGCTTTGGCTGTGTGTTTATATTTGATTTTAATTTTACTTCTTTTTTGTTTTTGACCAAAGGAGCGGGCGCTTGTTCATTAACTTTTCTGTCCGCATCTTCTTCTTCGGATTTATCAACTGCTTCTAAATCTTCTTCGTCTTCAACTTTTAGAGGACTTAGAGTATTTGAGCCGTTCAATTTCGGATAATCAAAAACACTTTTCGGGAAGTTTTGAATGGCAACTTTCATAAATTCCGCAAAAATTCTTGCAGGAAGAGAACCGCCTGTAATTCCGGGAAGTTTTGAATTGTTATCGTTTCCAATCCATACCCCTGTTACTATATCGGGAGTGAAGCCCATAAACCAAGCATCCCTGTAGTCGTTTGTCGTTCCCGTTTTGCCGGCTATGTTGGGTGCGATATTGGCTGCTTTTCCCGTTCCGATTTCAACTACTTTTCTTAGCATGTATGTCATTCCGGCTGCTGTTTCAAAGTTGATTACTTTAACAATTTTAGGCCCTGAATTTTCATAAATTGTTATACCTCTTGAGTTTTCAACTCTTTCAACGCTGTATGGTCTGACTCTGAAGCCTCCGTTTGCAAAAGCGCCGTAAGCAACAACCATGTCATACAATTTGACACCGTTTGAACCCAGAGCTATTGTTAAATCATTTTCCAGTTTGGTTGTAATCCCCATTTCTCTTGCCGTTTGAATTACGGCATCAACTCCGGATTTTTTGATTAAGCGGACGGCAGCAACATTTGAAGAAACTGCAAGAGCCTGCCAAAGAGGAATGTTCCCCCTGTATTTTAAACCGTAATTTTTCGGAGACCAATTGCCTAACGTTAAAGGCGAATCTTCAATTGTTGAATCTATACTTATTCCTTGCTGCAAAGCCGTTGCATATACAAAAGGCTTAAAAGATGACCCTGACGGTCTTATTGCTTTTGTTACACGGTCATATTGGCTTTGTTCGTAGTTTTTTCCGCCAATATAAGTATATATTCTTCCCGTTGTGGGCGAAAACGAAAACAGTGCAACCTGATTGTGTTTTTGATTAAGATTTGCTTTTGCCAGTGTGGTCGTAACAAGATTCTGAGCCGTGTTTTGTGATTTGTAGTCAAGAGTTGTATATATTTTTAAACCGCCTTGAGAAATTTCCTGTTCTTCAAAGCCTATATTTTTAAGCTCGTTTAATACATAATCTATGAAATAAGGCGCTTTATTGTAGCTGTATATTCTTGGTTTGTTTGAGAGATGGAGCCCCTCCTTTTGAGCACGTTCCATTTGCTCAAGAGTAATGTACTTATTGCGATACATTCTTTTTAAAACTTGATTTCTGCGCTTTAATCCCGCTTCTTTATTTGCAAATGGAGAATAAATAGAAGGCGCTTGAGGAAGCCCCGCAATAAGAGCTTGCTCCGCAAGAGTTAATTGAGACAAATCTTTATCAAAAAATGTTTTGGCGGCGCTTGAAACACCGTAAACACCCGAACCTAAATAAACCGAATTTAAATACATTTCCAGAATTTCATCTTTTGAAATTGTTTTTTCAATTCTGTGTGCAATTATTAATTCTTTAATCTTTCTGTCAAATGTTCTTTCGTTTGAAAGGAATAAAATTCTTGCAAGCTGTTGAGTGATTGTTGATGCACCTTGTTTTACCTGTCCCGATGCAATGTTTGTAATGGTTGAGCGTATCATGCCCATTGTGTCAAATCCCCTGTGATGATAAAAATTTTTATCTTCGGTAGCAATGACTGCTTGCTTTAGGTAATCGGGAATTTTATCAATCGAAACTTTTTCAAATTTAAATGCGGTGAAGGTTTTTAAAACTTCGCCGTTTGAAGCATAAATTGTAGTGACGGGATTAGGTTTAATATCTTCAAAATTTGATATCGGCGGTAAACTTGCAAGATATATATTAAAAGCTGCAATAGCTGCCAAAAAAGCTGAAACAGCCATAGAAAACAAACAAAGAAAAATACTTCCTTTTTTTGCTCCGTTTTTTTGCGAAACCCGTTTTCTTCTAACACTATTCATAAGTTTTATTCTATCTCAAAAATGAAATAATACAAAAAATATTTAAAAAGTTTATCTGATATTAACATTTTTTAATATATTTACAATAAAATCCGAATAAAAAAGACCCTTTCGGGTCTTTTTTATTAAATGGCGGGAACGACGGGGCTCGAACCCGCGACCTCTTGCGTGACAGGCAAGCGCTCTAACCAAACTGAGCTACGCTCCCAACCATATTAAATTTTCAATTAAGTTCTTTTCGGTTTATACACCGTAAACACTTACTTGTTTTCTTGTTCTTCTGTAAGGCTCAAACTTAACAACGCCGTCAATCAAAGCAAATAATGTATCATCGCTTCCTTGACCTACGTTATTTCCTGCGTGGATTTTTGTTCCTTTTTGTCTTACAAGAATATTACCTGCGTTAACTTTTTCATTTGCAAACTTTTTAACGCCTAATCTTTTACTTTCGGAATCTCTTCCGTTTTTCGATGAACCTACACCCTTTTTATGTGCCATTTTTATTCTTCTCCTGTTGCTTCTTCACTCTTAGCACCTTTTGCTTTTGTATTGATTTTGTTAATCATAACACGAGTGAATTGTTGTCTGTGACCTTGTTTAACTCTAGTGCCCTTTTTAGGACGTTGTTTGTAAACAATTACTTTTTTAAGTTTGTCATTTTTAACAACGGTACCATCAACGGTAGCAGAAGCTACATAGGGTCTTCCAACTTTTGATTTTTTACCGTTAACAAGCATAACGATTTTATCAAAAGTCACTTTATCATCGGCTTTAACATCCAATAACTCGATATCAACGTATTTACCTTCTTC
>CANQAW010000185.1 GCA_947589525.1 Candidatus Gastranaerophilales bacterium | reverse complement strand
TATATACCCAAGGGTCAATTAAACCGACTGTGTGGTCAATTCTGACTCCGCCGGGGTTTTCTTTAAACATTTTTGTATATAATTTTTTCAATAAAATTCCCGCTTCGCCTAAAGACCCGTCCGGATTGAAAAGTTTTTCAGGGTTTACAACGGAAAACCCCCAAGCTTGTCCGTCTTCGGAAAAATAATCCGGAGGACAGCCCAAACACCAGCCTTCTAAAAATAAGGATTGATATGCCCAATTGTCCCTGTCGGAAAATGCTACCTGTCTGTCCGCAATAAGTTTAAGACCCAATTTTTTAGCATATTCAAGAGTTTCATCGCTTTGCTTTTGAGCAATAAATTGAGATAATTTATATTGTTCTATTTCTGTTTCGTATTTCTTTTCAAGCGATTTAATTCTTTTTTGAGCGGATTTTTTATCGTTTGTGTTAAAAAGATTTCTGTCTAATTCGCTTTGCCATTGAGGCCAATAGTCGGAATTGTTTTCTATTGTCAATGCTTCATAAAGTGCATCTTTATCAAGCCAAAAAGCATTTTCTTTTTTGAATTTTTCAAATTCTTTTTTTATTTCTTTGGGCGCATGTTTTTTGAAGTTTTTGCCGAATTCTTTTTGTGCAAGCTCGAAACTGTCCAGTGCGTATGCGTAGCTTGCTTTATTTGTATCTTTGTTCGGATTATTTGTAACAATTTTATTCAAAGTTTGAGCGGTTAAAATATTTCCCCATTTTGAAGTCGTTAATTCTTTGAGATTTATAAACAGAGGGTTTTTTGAAAAAACCGTTCCAGTATAAGGAGAAGAATCAGACCTTTTAGTTTTTCCGCAAGGACCCAGTTGAATTGCGTTAAAAATTCCTTGCGCAAAATTAAATAAATTTTTTGCACCTTGCGAGTTATAAGTTCCAAAACCCGTATTCTCATTTTTTTCAGAGGGGAAACTGACTCCTTGTAATATAAGAGCCAAGTTCTTTTTGCCCAAAGCATCAAGAGCTTCTTTAACGGTTTGCTTGTATTCTTTTGAAAATACTTTTGTTTCTTCTAATAACATTTAAATTTTCCTCTCCTTGTCTTAAATTACGTTTAATAATTTGTAAGCCCCCGTGTTTGAAGGTATTGCCGTACTTGATTAAGTGAACTTTGGACAATTCTTGTAATACGGGAACTTGAAAGCCCTACCATTGCTGCAATTTGTTTTACCTGTAAGTTGCGGTAAAATCTGTATTCAACAATGGTTCTATCCTTTCTGGGCAGTTTTGATATAGCTTCTTTAATTAATTTTGATAATTCCGAAATTTCCGCATTTTCATCAGGCGTTGCGGATGTATCTTTTATGAAATCAAAAGGCGAATCGTTATCAGAGCTTGCCGCCATGATTGAATCAATTGATAAAATTGTTTCATATACCGCTTCTCTGACCTTCATCGGTGAAACATCAAGCGCAGACTGATTATCGGTATAATCATCCTGTGATATTTCCGCATCTTCTTCCCTTTTGTGTTTTAATGTATACCATTTATATCTGTTTCTAAGCTCATTTCTGATTGCCCATCGAACGGCAGTTGCAATATAGCTGGAGTTGTAATTTTTGAGCTGTTCTTCGGTCTTATCTTTAAAAAGAGCTTGAAGCGCAATAATACCGATTGAAACTAATTCCTCGCAATCAAGCATGTGCGAAGGAATTCTTCTGTACTCGGCTTTTGCAACTTTTTGAATTATATCAATGTAGTCTTTTAGTTTAGCTTGCAACTTTGCTACCAATAATTATACTAATCCATATAAAAATTTTACTATTATAAAGCAAATAATGCAAATAAAAAGACCGGCTTAATGTTTGCCGGTCTTTTATAATTTATTTTGCTGTTATTTTATATTTGAATAAGTCCATGCGTCTTGATTTGGAGCTTCAAAAGATGCCGAATTATTTCCGTTTGTTTCTTCTTTAACTCCGCCATGTGCAATCGGTTTGTATATTCTGTTGAAATATTCAATAACCATTCTGTCCGAGTTGAAGTATCCTTCGGCGGTTCTTATTGCCTGACGCATTAAACGAGCCCATTCTTGTTTGTTTTCATAGTATGTCGGAATAATTTCATTTTCAAGTGTATTCATAATGAAACGATGGTCTTTCCAGTGTCTTTCCTGCCAAGGAATATCATCGTCCAATCCGGGATATTCAACGGTGTATCCGTTAATTCCCGAGAATGTTCCTTCAACTGCCCATCCGTCAAAAATAGAGAAGTGAACGGCGCCGTTCATATTTGCGCTCATTCCCGAAGTTCCCGAAGCTTCCAGCGGACGAGTCGGAGTGTTTAACCAAATATCCGAACCTTTTTTAAGCTTAGCGGATAGTGCTAATTCGTATCCGGGTAAAACTACAACATTTTTCATATTGTATGATTTTCTTAAAATGTTATTGAAAGTTTCTTTTCCCATTGTGTCATCGGGGTGGAATTTACCTGCAAATATGATTTGAATTTTATTTTCGTTAAGAAGTTTTGAAATTCTTTCTTCATCCATTAAAATCAGCCAAGCACGTTTATAATCAGCAAATCTTCTTGCCCATGTTATTGTTAAAACGTTGGGGTCAAAGCGTTTTCCTTGTGTATCCGAAATATATTGGAATAAGTCTTTTTTCATTTCGTATTTGGCGTCAAGCAACTCCTGAGGAGTTTTGGCTTGTGCAATTCTGTCATCCTGCCAGTAATGAAGGTTAACGGCATTTGTAATTGCTTTAATGGGGCATCTTCCTTTAACCCATTCCCACATTTTGTTTGCAACAAGACCGTGTAATTGAGAAACGGCATTTGCTATTCTTGACATTCTAAGAGCGGCAACCGTTAGAGAGAAGTTTTCACCGCCTAATTCGACAGCTTTTTCTCTTGAACAACCGCTGAAAAATCCCGCTTCAATAAGTGTATCAACCCAGTGTACTTCATTTCCCGCAGGAACGGGCGTGTGTGTAGTAAACACCGTTTTTTGCCTTACGGCTTGAAGGTCGCCGTTGTATTGTCTCAATAATTCAAAAGCGGCAGGCAATGCGTGGCCTTCGTTCAAGTGAATAACATCAAAATTGTATCCGACTGCTTGAAGTATTCTTATACCTCCTACTCCAAGAACAGTTTCTTGAGCTACACGAATTTTTTCGTCTCCGTCATATAATTTATGTGTAATTTTTCTTGCCCATTCGGAGTTTCCTTCAATGTCCGTGGTAAGAAGATAAATCGGGCAAGTGCC
>CANQAW010000184.1 GCA_947589525.1 Candidatus Gastranaerophilales bacterium | reverse complement strand
GTACGTTTTTTTCAACTTCTTTAGCTATTGTTTCGTACTGTCTTTTTGAATTAATAATAGGAATTTTCATTTTACTCTCTCCTCATTTGCTTATTATAGATATTATATTAGCATAATATTTCAAAATGTCTTATTAAGATTAGATAAAGATTTTAAAATTAAACTTGCATATTACTAAAAAAGTTATTGGATTTTGTAAAAAATTTCATTAAATTATCATCAGGAAAATTTAACTATGAAAAGCTATTACGAAATTCTAAATGTACCTGAAAATGCCAGTAAGGCAGAAATTAAAAAACAATACAGAACACTGGTAAGAATATATCATCCCGATGTAAACCCTTCTTTTGAAGCTCAAGATATTTTTAAATCAATTAACAGAGCTGCCGAGGTTTTATTGGATGACGAAAAAAGAAAAAATTATGATTCTTTGCGAAATTTGTCAAACTGTTCTTATACGGCTCATTCAACAAAATACACATACGGCGATTTATTTAATAAACCTAAGCAAAGTCCGCAAAACGGCAAAGACATATCTTTAGATATTGAAATAACGGTGCAGGAAGCTATTTTAGGCGCAGTAAAAATAATAAATATTGCCCAAAACTCTCCTTGCGGGAAGTGCATGGGAAAAAAATTTATAAACGGCGAAAAATGTTCTCTTTGCAACGGCACGGGCGAAATTTCAACAGTCAGAAAAATTACCCTGAAAATACCTCCTTCGATTAAAAATAAAGCTAAACTGCGTCTCAAAGGCGAAGGACATTTTGGAAAATTCGGCGGGAAAAACGGCAATTTGTACATAACAATAAATATTGAAAAGAACGAGGATTTAACCATAAAAAACGGAATAGTGTACTATAGTGCTAAAATTGCACCTTACAGAGCTGTTTTGGGAGGAAATGTTAAAGTATTAACTCTGTGGGGCGAAGCCGTGATTAAAATTCCTCCTTTGACAAAAGCAAATCAAAGTTTTAAACTTATTGAAGCAGGTGTTTATAATAGAAACACCGGAAAAAATCTCGGAAAAAGAACTTGAACTCTGGGAAAAACTGCAAGAGATAAGCTTAAACAAAAATGGAAAAAGTTGATATAAAAGAGATATTTACTTCAATTCAGGGCGAAGGTCCTTATATAGGTCAAAAGCACGTTTTTGTGCGCTTTTGCGACTGTAATTTAAATTGTAAGTTTTGCGATACGGATTTTAGCAAAAAAGGCTCAAAAAAATACACAAAAGAAGAACTTTTTGATGTTTTGTCCGCAATTAATGCGGATGTTGTCAGTTTTACAGGAGGAGAACCTCTTTTAAATGCCGATTTTTTATTAAAATTTTTAAAAGAATTTAAAGCTAAATTAAATAAAAAAATATACCTTGAAACAAACGGAACTTTATACAAAGAATTAAAAAAAGTGATTAATTATGTTGATACGGTTTCTGCCGATATTAAACTAAAAAGCGCAACGGGACAGGATAGCAGATTTTGTGATAACGAGAAATTTTTAAAAATTGCTTCAGAAAAAGATTTTTTTATAAAAATCGTGTTTGATAAAAATATAAAACAGGAAGAAATACTGTCTTCGCTCAAGCTTGCAAAAAAATATAATGCTCTTGTTGTATTACAGCCTAAAATGCCTCAGGATGAAGATTTAAATACGGAAGAATTGTTTGAAGAATTTTATGCCGTATATAAAAATGTTCGTCTTATTCCTCAAATGCATAAATTTTTAAATTTGTTGTAAAATATTTTTTATGATTAAGTTTAGAGAATTTTTTTTGAGAAACAAAAAATATTTTATATATTTAGCGGTATTTTTATCGATTTATTTTTTATATTTTCATAATCTTGGCGCATATAAACTTTTAGATGTTGATGAAACAAGATATGTTGATATGTCAAGGGGAATGTTTCAGACACATAATTACTTAACTCTTTATCTAAACGGGGAATATTTTTTTGAAAAACCGCCTTTATATTTTTGGATAGAGAATATTTCATTTTTTATTTCGGGGCATATTAATGAGTTGACCGCAAGAATACCCTGTGTTCTTGAAGGGCTGTTATGTGCAGGCATGCTTTATTGCACGATTTTAAAATTTACAAAGGATAAAATGTATGCTTTAATTTCTTGTGCAATTTTACTTACTAGCGCCGAGTTTTTAATATTATCCAAAATTGCAATTATTGATATTTTATTAACTTTTTGTATTGTTTCATCAATACTGTGCGGATTTTTAACTTTTACGGCAGACGAAAAAAATAAAAAATATTTTTGGTATTTATTTTATATCTTTAGCGCTTTAGGTGTAATGGCAAAAGGAATTCCGGGGTTTTGCGTACCCTTCTTTGTTATGTTTTTAATCGGAATATACAGCGGAAAAATAAAGGAATTTTTTAAACCTCAATATTTTATTTTCGGAGCGCTTTTATTTTTGCTTATTGTTTTACCTTGGCATTTAATTATGTTTAAAATGCACAACCCTCTGTTTTTTGAGGAGTATATAGTAAAACATCATATAGCCCGTTTTTTGGGAGGTGCGGTTATTCACAGAGATGAACCTTATTGGTTTTATTTTGCCGTAATATTATGGGGCGCTTTGCCTTATACTTTTTCTTTTATTGCATATATTGTTTCTAAAATAAAATCTTCAAAATATACGGAATATGAAAAACTTGATAATAAGTCCCGTTTGTTGGTTTTTAGTATGTTGGGCTTTTTTGGAAGTTTTTGTTTTTATGAATTTTCAAAAACCAAGCTTGTAACTTATATATTGCCTTTGTATCCTTTTTTATCCGTAATTCTCGGTGATTTTTGGTATAAATATATAAAAAATGGCGAAAACAGAAAGTATATAGAATATTCTTCCGCTGCTTTCGCTTATTTTACGTTTATTTGTGCAATTGTGTTTTTAATAGCGTTTTCTTTTATTTCCGACCCTTTAAAACAAGATATAAAGCCCGTATTATATCCTGCCGTAATTTTTGCTTTTGCTTTTTCGATTGTCGGAATAATTGCCGTCAGGAAAAATAAAAGATTAATGCTTTTTTTGTCATATTTTTTCTTTATGGTCTTTCTGAGCGCTTTTTCTTTTCATGAATTTCTAAAAATGGATTATTCTTTTGGTCAGGAAGAGCTTATGAAATATGCGGAATATGCCAAAGAAAATAATTTAAATATATACACTTATGAAACAGGCTTCAGATACAGCCTGCTGTATTATTCAAGCAAAAATATCAATTTTGAAATAAGCGCAAAAGATTTTAAAAAAATTTTGAAAAACAAAAATAATATTATAATCGTCAGAAAGAAATATTTAAATAAACTTAAAGGAAAATACAAAAC
>CANQAW010000183.1 GCA_947589525.1 Candidatus Gastranaerophilales bacterium | reverse complement strand
ATTGCTTATCGCCTGACTTTTAGGTAATAATATTAAGCCTATTGCGCCGAATAACGCTCCGAAAAATAAATAAGGAATTCTTCTTCCGAATTTTGTAAAAGTTCCGTCAGACAATGCACCGATTATAGGTTGAACCACAATTCCCGTTATCGGCCCTGCAAGCCAGATAATGCCGTACAAAAGTGCATTTGCACCTAATGATTCAGTCAACGGTCCGGACAAAATAATTCGCATTTGCCATGCGAACTGCAAACCAAAAAAACCGATGCAAAAGTTAAACAATTGCCCCCAGTTAAGTTTGCGTAAATTAGTCTCGTTGGACATTTATTATCCCTCCATAATTAATTCTTCCATTTTGATTATTTTAATTTTACATTAGAAAATTTTAATTGTAAAATGATTAACATGAAAAAGGTAAAGTTTTATTTATTTTTATTATTGGAGGTAATAATCTGTTGTAGTGCAAGCGTTTTTGCTTTGCAGGAAGAAAAACAGGTTGTGCGTGTAGGAATTTCAAATCAGGCTTTTAATACATACAATCATCAGCAAGTAAAAATTTCTTCACAAAACATTATAAAAATTACGGATATTGCAAAAAATACATATATTGAAGAAGTTCCCGCCGGAAAAGTTGTTCTGATTGCTCTAAACAATCAAGGTTTGTTTGATATTTCCATAGATGATGAATTGAAATATGAAAACTTGTCAGGTCCGCTGCTTTTTTCTTCAAATGCTTCATTGGAACTGCCTGATTTAAACCGCAAGGGAACTCCGGCAAAGTACAAAGGTATGATTGAGCTTAAAATTACAAAAGATTTAAAAAGCTTTAATATTATAAATATACTTGACCTTGACAGTTATCTTAAAGGAGTTGTACCGAACGAAATGCCTGTTTCATTCGGCAAAGAAGCTTTAAAAGCTCAGGCAATTGCTTCTAAGAATTATGTTACAACGGCACACATATCTGCCGATTATGATGTTGTTGATTCTACGACTTCGCAGGTATATTACGGTGAAAATTCGTATAATAGCGTTTCCGATTCGGCAATTGAAGAAACGAAAGGGATTTATGCTCTATACAATCAAATCCCTATCAGTGCGCTTTATTATTCGACATCCGCAGGCATTAGCGATGATTGGGACGACGTTTTTAATGACGGAGTAAAATCAAACAAACACCCTTATTTAAAAGCAAAATATGAAACAACTTCAAAACCGTTAAAATCCGAAAAGGATGTAGTTGATTTTTATACTTCAAAGCAAGGTTTTGACACAAATTCTCCGAAATTTCGCTGGACGGTAGAATTTGAAAGAAGCGAGCTTGAAGAAATATTGCACAAATCATTGCCCCAGCTTTCAAATGCGGGACTTGTCGAGCCTAAGTATTCGGGCAGTGAAAAAATATGCGGTCTTGAGGAAATAAAGCCTTTGAAAAGAACTCAGTCGGGTAAAATTACGGAACTTTTAATTGTTGCTAAAAACGGTCAGTATAAAGTTAAAAAAGAAAATGCAATAAGAAAAGCTTTTAAAAAGAATAATTCCATGCTTCCCTCGGCAAACTTTTTTGTTGTGTCAAACGGCAAGGAAACCCTTTCGGAAAATAAAAACGATAAATTTATAGAAGTTAATTTATTCTCTGACGATAAAAATAAAATTGAATATGAAAAACCTGTCAGAGAGGAATTTGGAAAAATAAAACTGTATAGCAAACTGAACAGCGTGGAAAATTATCCCAAATCGTTCAAATTTACCGGCGGTGGGTTTGGTCATGGCGTCGGAATGAGTCAGTTTGGGGCATACAATCTTGCAAAAACAGGTAAAACATATAGTGAGATTTTAAAGTTTTATTACAGCGGTATAAATTTATCAACACTTTCTAAAGATGTTTCATATAACAATTATAATCTCAGCTCTAAGACCGAATTTTATTTTGATAAAAAAGTATATAAAACGGCAAATTTGATTATTGAAAATAAAAAACATATAAGCAATTTTCCTTTTAAAGTAAATCAATATGAATTTTCTTCAACAAATTCCATTGCTTCCAACAGTGTTTCAAAAATGGACATAACAAAATATTTAAAACAGGGCTTAAATACGGTTGAATTTTTGCCTTTGAACGCTCAATACACCGGAAAAAATATTGTATACAGAATTGAATTTCAATAAGGATAAAAATGGACAATACAGAGCAAAATAAAACGCAGGCAGGACTTATTAAAAGTGCGGGGTTGATTGTAATTGTCATATTATTGTCCAAGCTTTTCGGTTTTTTAAGAGACATTGTTGTGGCAAATTATTACGGTGCAAGTCTTGTTTCGGATGCTTATTTTTATGCATATCAAATACCTGCTCTTGCTATTGTTATATTGGGAGGCATGGGAGGTCCTTTTCACAGCGCAACGGTCAGCGTTTTTTCAAAAATAATCTCGGATTTTACCAAAAAACCGCCTAAAGATGTTAAAAAACTGTTTAATACTTTTGAAACTTTTTCAATATTAATTTTCGGCTTTATAGCACTTATCTGTTTCTTTTTTCCTCAACAGGTGATGAATGTTATAATTTCTCAGGCAACTCCGGAATTAAGCGCAAAAGCGGCATTTCTGCTTAAAGTGATGTCGCCTGCCATTGTTGTAGGTGCGCTGTTGGGTTTATATTACGGAATTTTAGTTACTTATAATAAATTTTTACTTCCCAATATTGCGCCAAGCGCACTATCTGTAGGCATTATATTTACCTTGGTATTTACAAAAGGTGACGATAACGGATTTTATCTGGCATTAGGTACGCTTATAGGTGCACTTTTACAGCTTATAATGCAATCACCCGCTGTTTTAAAATTGGGCTATACGTTTAAACCCTGTTTTGAGTTTTTTAACAATAGAAGCTTTAATGATATTTTGGAGCTTTTAATGCCCGCATTTTTATCCTCAACAATAGGACAAATAGGAATATATGTTGATATTTTCTTTGCCTCCGGTTTACCTGAAGGACAGTGGACTGCATACGGATATGCAAACCGTATATTTCAATTTCCCACGGGGTTGATGCTCTCGGCGCTTTTAGTTCCTCTGTTTCCTTTGTTTTCCCGTCTTGTTGCGCAAAAGAAATTTGATGAAGTAAGGTATTATTTTAATAAAGGTGTCGGGTCTTTAATTTTTGTCGGCACTTTGATGATGGTCTTTATATTTATTTCAAGAGTGGATTTAATATCTATTGCGCTTGAAAGAGGCGCTTTTGACAGTGAAGCTACAATGAAAGTAAGTAATGTCTTATTTTTTATCTCTCTTTCAATCATTCCTTATATGTTTAGAGATTCGATAACAAGAATATATTATTCTTTTAATGA
>CANQAW010000182.1 GCA_947589525.1 Candidatus Gastranaerophilales bacterium | reverse complement strand
GTCGCTTCATTAAGCTGTTCACAAGGACGGCTTCACTTCGTTACAGCCTTGCCAAAATCCGCCGCAATGACGGAAAGAGGCAAGCGGGTCACATGCGAGATTGCTTCGGCGACAAAGTCGCCTCGCAATGACATAAAAATCCGCTCGCAATGACAAATCGGTTTTAATATCATCAAGCCGTTTCATTTACAAGGGTTTTCCACTCTCCGTCACGATTGCAATATAGTCTTACATAAAACCCTTCTTTGCACTCGCATTTAAAAGTTAGCTGTGCAATTTCAGTTTCTTCTAAAAATTTTCTTTTTAAATATTTTCCGTCATTTGAAATAACTTCAATAAATTCAATATGGTGCTCGGGAGTCATAACATGATTAAATCTAATCTTTTTAGTGATTTCATCAATATTTTCAACAATAGCATAATGCGCATTAGAACTATCAGCTATATTTTCATTTAACAGCTCCATGTTCTGACCGCAGCAAACTAGTACTCCGACTCCCTCATGGGTAATTTCAACAACGTTAGAACAAACATTACATCTATAAAGTTCTAGCCTTTGAGTCATTATAATATCCTTTCTACAAATTAAATTTTTGCATTCACAAAGACAAAAAATAATTAATCTAAAAGGCTAATTCTTATTAGAATATGTACTAAGATATAAATTATTAAGATAAATCAAATATTCTACTTTTAAATAATATTTTTTCAATTTTTATTATTTTTCGTTTATAATAAATAATGCGCCCTAAATATTACCCTTATGGGTAAGCCGTCATCCAAAATTTGTAACAATATTAAAAAGTGATATAATAAATATATAAAGTCGAAAGGAGAAGAAATATGGCAAGAATTCTTATTTCAATGAAAGACAACTTTCTAAAATCAATCGACCAAATGGCCCAAAGAGAACAAAGAACCCGCTCTGAACTTGTTAGAGAGGCCCTAAGAGAATATATCAAAAAATCAAGAGTAATTTCTTCAAAAGATGCTCAAAAAAATGCCGGCATTCTTGAAAGCCTGCTTGATTAAATTTTATTTATTAAATACACCTGAATTTCAAGCGGTTCAAAAGTAGCTTGTATTTCATTTTTATTTAGCTTAGGGTGAATTTGAGCATTTAATATAGAAAATAGATTTTTGTCATCAGCATACTTCGATTTTATATTTGCCTTTTGACTGTTTTCTTCATCAAGCGAGCCGACAACAATAAGTTCTTTTTTAGAATTTATAATGGAATATGCAAACACTTTTTCATTATTTGTTTTTAAAATTTTAAATTTTCCAAAACTTATTAAATCAGTATTTTCATTTTTAAAAGCAACTGCCTTCATATAGTTCTTTTTAAGCTTAGGATAACGAGAGCTTACGGGGGCGCTTAAATTAAAAATATCAAACAATCCGCTGTGGACATAATAATACTCATCATCCGTATAGGTTGTTTTTGCTTTCATATTTTCATAGTCATAAGTAAAATCATCCCCAATTGAAAAACCGTCAAGATAGTATGTATTAATAGGCAGAGTTGCGCTCAGCCATAAAATCATCTTCCAATAGTTAACACCTCTTAAAATCGGTGCTTGTTGGTCGTGCGTTGCAAATGATGCGATAATTGATTTATCACGAAATTTTTTTAACGGTTTAAAACTGTTTTTTAATCTTTCGTCAAACTCTTCTTTTGTTTTAATATTTTTAAAATCGCTCCAAGAACCGTAATAAGAATCAAAACCCGCACTCAAAAGTTCTTCAATACTGCTATAATGTTCTTGAGCGCCATTAGTCGGATTTGTCCAACCGACTGCAGCTTCTGCCAAGAATAGAAAGTTTTTATTCTTGCTTCTTGCATAATTAATAATTTCCGCCCAAAATTCATAAGGTTTAATTGCGGCTACATCCGCTCTTATTCCGTCAAATCCTAAAGATTGCGCCATATCAACAAACTTTTTAAAGTTTTCAATATTTTCCTCATATAAAGTATTATCACTATTATAAACCTTAAAAAGTCTAACGTCTGTCCAATCGGAAGGAACAAAGCTTTCTTGATTTTCGTTATTAATAAACCAATTTGGTTTTCTTAAGCTCATATCATAAGAACCGCAGCTTGGCAAGTCAACAACGACATTCATATTAAGTCTGTGTGCTTCATCAACAAACATTTTTGCTTCTTCAAATACACTCAGCTTATTGGTTTCATCATCCAATTGAGAATTAATTTTATCAAATTCATCCATTGCATATAACGAACCCGCTGTCCCCAAAGCTTTTAATTTACCTACACTTGTAATCGGAAGGACATAGATTGTGTTAATTCCTTCTTCTTTAAGATTTTTCAGCTTATCTTTTGCATTTAAAAAAGTGCCTTTTGTATCTCCATCTTCAAGGTCAATTATTCCGTTATTATTTTTATCAACGGAAGCAAAGTTTCTAATGTTAATTGTATAAATAATTGCCTGATTATTTTTAAACAATTCTCTGATATTTTCTCTTGCAAACACCACTTGAGATTGAACCCAAGATAAAAATAACACCAATTCTAAAAAAATAATAATTCTTCTCATAATATAAAAGTATATAGTAAAAAGAAATTTATTGTATAATTGTTATAAATTTTAAAGTATTACGAAAATTTTTTTGGGGAAAATTTATGAAAATTTCATTTAATATATTAAAAAACGAAGATTTGTTTCAATCTTCAAATCCGGCTGCAATAGGTGCATTTTTACTTGTTGCAATAATAATCACAGCACTTTTATCCGTTCGATATTACCTTTATCAGGATATTATCAAAAACGGAATTGCGCAAAAAACAATATTGGCCAAAAATACTTTTCAAGTTGTTGATAAACAAAGAACAGAACTTATTAAACGTGAAGTCGCAAATAAAATTCGTCCTGTTGTAGCTCCGATAGAGGGCGATTATATTAAAATCGATCTTCAAAAAGTAATAGATGACATAGAAAAAATTAAAGCCGAAAACAAACCTTATCAAACAAAAGAAAAAGAGCTTTTTGATTTAATTGAAATTAATGATGTTGAAAGAAAAAACCATGCAATCTCTTTTATTATGTCATCAAATGAAGCAACGTTAAATACGGCTTTTTCAAATACCAAATATATCTTAAACGAACTTTTAACGGTAGGGTTTTTCGATGCCGATATTACAAATTTTTTGACCGACGGTTTTATTGATAAGACCCTCGGTAATCATAACAAAAAAAACCAATATCCTTTAATTATCGGCTTAATTGAACATAGTGTCATCCCTAATTTAATAATAGATGAAGATGCAACGGAAATTGCAAGAAAAAATGCCAGAAATGCCGTTAAACCATACATTGTAACTTATAAAAAAGGTGATAAGATTATCGCAACGGGCGATAAAGTAACCCAACTTAAAAAAGATGC
>CANQAW010000181.1 GCA_947589525.1 Candidatus Gastranaerophilales bacterium | reverse complement strand
TTTACAAAATATTACTAAAAACAAGTTAGATAAGCTAAATACTAATTTTAAAAGCCAAACAAATCCGATAGAACAAAAACAATATTCTAAAAGCTCACTTGACGCCATGTCAAACTACAACAGAGCCGTACTTAATATAAATTTCAAAGGTAATTTTGATAATTGTACAAAAGAAGAAATTAACGAATTTAAAAAATATGTTTCAAGTTTAACATTTGACGGCGATGGAGCCAGATTTGACGAAGATGATATTAACAGACTTATAGAAGTAAGAACCCCTGAAAATAAAGATTTTATGGATTATTTAATCGGTATAGAAACCGACAGTAAAGGTCGTTATAGAATTGAAACAGGTTCTGAAGCCGTTAATTTAGTCGAAGCTACTAAAAAAGAAGATAGAGATTTTATATCCGAGCTGGTTAATTTAAAAGATAAAAATGGTCGTTGGGCATTTGAGGATGTTGACTTGGTTTCATATATAGCAGAAGTCCTAACTGATGAAAACAGAGATTTTATAGATTACGTTGTTAAATTAAAAGATAAAAACGGTGATTACAGATTTGAAGGCGGGTATAATATTAACTATCTTGCACAAGTAAAAAATGATGAAAACGAAAATTTGATTTATGCATTAATCAATCAGGAAGACGAAAACGGACGTGATAAATTAGACGCCTATGATATTGCACAAATTGCGGAAGAAATTGGCTATGGCAATGAGCAAACGGCATTAATGCTGGTTAATTTAAGAAAAAAGGACGGAACTTTTTTAGCAAAAGATAAAGATGATATATTGCGCAAAATTACAATATATCAAGGTGATGAATATTTTGAGAATTTAGTTGAAAAATATAATAGAAAAAAGATATCTTTTAAAGAATTTGGAATATTGCTCGAAAAGAAAGATGACGAGCTAAGTTATTTTTCGGATTTTAAAGAAAAAAATGGTCACCGAAGATTTACGGGTTATGAAGTTTCCAGACTTGCGGAACTTGTGAATGATGAAAACAAAGACGATATTGATATTCTGCTTAATTTAAAAGATAAAGATGACAATTATTTGTTTGATTTCGCAAAAATAAAAGATATAGTATATTATACAATAAATACGGATAAAGAATATTTTGACTCATTATATAATAAATATAAAAACGGTGAGTTGAACACAGCTTGTTTTGCGGCAATTTTAAATAAAGAAATTACATGTTCCGATGTTGAATTTCTTAAAAAGGCACTGGGTGATAAGGCAGTTGATGATTTATCGGCTGATGATTTAAAATTTGCACTTCAATACAATACTATAGCAAATAAACATATTAACGAATTATCATTTGATGAAAAAAGAAAATTTTTATCAAATTTGGTTAAGATTGATACTCGTGAATTATTTTTAATGCAAAACAGCATAAGTGACAATCTAAAACAGTACTTCCCTCTAATTCCAACAAATGAAGAAGAATACTGCAACCTTTTACCTCAACTTGTTAAATCAATCGGCATTGAAACAGATAGTTTATCAAATGATGAAATTAAAGAAGTTGAAAATGAAATCAACAAACTATCCGATATTCTTTCGCATTTATCCGATGAAGAATTTAAAAATTTAAAAATATCTGAGCAATATTCAACTCACGATTTTATTAAAGATACTTTTAATATAGTTAAAGATTTACCTAAAAACGAACAGCAAAAAGTATTTGACTATTTTGGTTTTGAACTTTATTACAATGAATTTGGCGCTCAAGTTGATGAAAATAAAAACGAAAGTTTTTCAATAACGGGCTATCCGCTCAATCTAAACAACGGTAAAAAACTTGCTGAAATTAAAGACCCTAAAACAAAAGAAGCGGTTGAAAAGCTAAGACCCTATGTAATTAAATATAGTGAAGATAATAAAATAAATTGTAGCAACATTGAATTAGAGCAAAACTTAAATAAAATTATTAAATTCTTCCCTGAATTAAGAAGTGAAATTAATAAAACTCAACATGATGCTCATGACTATGATTTATTTAAACATAGTTTAAAAGTAGTTCAAAAAATTACTCAAAACCCACAATTTTATAAATTAAATGATTCTGATAAAAAGCTTATGCTTTTAGCCGCTTTATTCCATGACATAACTAAAAAAGAAGGTTTAAAAGATAAAATACATGATGATGAAAGCGCTTTTGACAGTTACTATATTCTAAAAAAATTAAATCTGCCAAAGGATGAACAAATAAAACTTTATTCTTTAATCAAAAATCATGAATGGGCAGCTAAAATCGCTTCTCCTTATTCAATTGCTTTTGATATGCAGTACGGTAATCTCTTTAAATTGTCAAAAATCTTTACCGAAGCCGATATGAAAGCCGTTAAATTTGATGATATGTTTTTTAATAAGCGCTTTGATATTTTTGAAACAAAATCAGAACGCATAGAAGATTTAATAAAGAAGCTTAAAACAACTCAACCGCTTTTACCCGTAACAAAAATTCCTCCCGCTTCAAGAGTTAATGAAGCAATAACTCAAGTTAACCCTGACGGCTCAACAAACTTAAAAGGTATATATAAAAATAAACAAGGTTTAATAATAATAAAATACAACGAAGTTGAAAATGAAACCTGGGAAAAAATCGGATTTCCCAAAGGCTCAATTTCCCATGGAATTGCTGCAAAAGGTAAATCAAAAGTAAAAGATGAAAATGATAATAATTATTATTACATTAGAACAACAAACGTTGATACGGGTAATATTAAATTCTTTGCCCATGGGCTTAAATATCCTGACCAATTAAATAAATTCAGCGCATTTGCGCTTCCTGATTCAGATGCACTGCTTTCTACCACCTATATGGAAAGACCTGAAAGTAAATATCGCCTTTTTAAAACTCAAGGAGTGCTGTTAAATACGGATGCAAAATATGTCCATGGTGGTGGTCAAACAGATGCGGGTTCAGGCTTTGGTAAAGATATTGATGATTTTAAAAAGAATTACATTTTTGGAGGCGAACGTGAAGACGATAGAAAATTTATCTCTAATTTAATAAAAAATACTCTTAATTTGTCTGATAAAGAATATGTTAAATTTGTAAAAGAAAACGCAAATAAACCCTTTAGCGAAATACAACCGATAGAAACAAGAAACAAGCTTATTAAAGCATTCTCTGAAATCTGCTCCAATGTTAGATACGGCAATAGAGAATATAATGAAATGTATGTATCAAACCCCGAAATTATGGCGGTATACAGATACGGTGAAGATAAACCTGTTGGCGATGTTGTTAAATACATAGATATGAGCGTAGATTTTCTAAGAGATTATGCTCTTGAAAACGATAAAGTGTATGTAGTTTTTGGAGATTAAAGAAGTTCTTCTTTAATAACATCGGCAACATAAGATAAACTGTCTTTTATACCTATCGAGC
>CANQAW010000180.1 GCA_947589525.1 Candidatus Gastranaerophilales bacterium | reverse complement strand
CCCGAATTGGACTTTAAGGCTGAATAACAACTTTGTTGATTTTTATAAAGAAAAATTAAAATCAAACGAAGCGCTGAACATCCCCTTGGCTTTAATTTACGCTTTTAAAGCAAGAGGCTGGGAATTTTATAAAAATTATCAGGAACTGTTGGAAAAATTGGAAAAATTGGTTAATGTATAGTTATGAAAAATAAATATTTGAAATTAATTATAACAATTGTATTTGTAATAATAGCAAGTATTACAAGCGTTTTCGCATTTTCTTTCCGAAATATGACTCTGGATTTTATACAAATTTCGGATACTCATATAACGGACAGAGATGACACCGCCTACAAAGCGCTTGGCAGTTCAAAGTTATTATTAAAGGATGCCGTTGAGCAAATAAACGAAATAAAAGGCTTGGATTTTGTTTTGTTTACGGGAGATTTGGTCGACAGTGCAACATACGAAAATTATGAAGCATATTATACTCTTTTGTCAAAATTGAAATATCCGACGTTAAATGCTTTTGGAAACCATGATTTCAACGGTCTTGAAAAACAGGAAGCATTAGATATTGTAAAATCGTATAATCCAAATTATATTTTTGACAAAACATATTATGCGCTTAGTCCTAAAACAGACTACAGAATAATTGTTCTTGATGCCGTCGAAAAAGATTTAACAACGGCAAACGGGAAATTAAGCGAAGAACAGCTCCAATTTTTAGACAAGGAATTAAGCGAAAATCAAGACAAGGTTGTTTTGATTGCTCTTCATCACCCGAGCGTTGAACCTTTTATATCAAAAGAACACTCTCTATTAAATGCTAAGGAAATGAACGATATATTAATTAAATACAAAAATCCGATTATTGTTGTTTCGGGACATTATCACGCTTCAAAAATCAGAATTGCGGGAAATATAGTTTTTGTTTCAACTCCTGCGCTTGTGACTTACCCTATGGCTTTTCGCCACATTAAAATAACAAACTTCAAAGACAGGGTAAAATATGAGTTTGGCTTTATTACAACAAGGCTTGACGAAGTCAAAGAAAAAAATCGTCAAAGCGTAATATCTTACTCAATGCTGGATGGAAGCGAAAAAGACAAAAATAACACATTTTATTTTTATAAAAAACATCCGAAGTCCGTTAAATATAAAGCAAAAAAAATAAAAAAATTCCTGAAAGAAACAAAAACAACAAAAAAAGATATTAAAAAATATAATAAAACTCTTACAAAGAAAGAAAACAAAAAACGTTCTAAAAGCAAAAATAATACACCTTAAAAAATAAAAGGGGATTAAAAAATGGAAAAAAAACAGCAAAAAAATAATAAAAGCATTAATTTGACACCCGAGCAAATTAAAACTATACAAATTTCCTCATTGGTATTTTTGTGTATTTTTATTATATTTTTAATATTTAAAGGCTCTCCTTTTAATATAGCTGTTTTGTCGGATTCTCAAATTGAAAATTCGCCAAACGTTATAAAAATAACAAATACCGACAGCGAAAATGCCGATGCCGTTCAAAAAGAAGAAGCTGAAACGCAAGAAAATTCCGACACTTTAGAAACTACGGAACTTGAATCCTCAAAAGAAATTTTAAAAGATACGGTAGAACAAATAAACAATTTAAAAAACGTAGATATGGTTATGTTTGCCGGAAATTTAGTAAACAGTGCAACAGAAGAAAATTACAAAGATTTCTATAAAATTGCGAATAATCTGAAACATCCTTATTATATAACCTTTGGAAACAAAGATTTTTACGGAATGGAAAGTCAAAATATTCCCTCTCTTACAAGAAAATTAAATCCGAATTATTTTACAAGCAAAACTTATTACTCATACTGCCCGAAAAGAAAATATTGTGTTATTTCGCTTGACAGCACAATTAAATCTACGGAATTAAAGCAAGGGGAAATTAACACAAACCAGCTTATGTTTTTAGAAGAAGAATTAAAAAACTATGAAAATAAAGTTGTAATAATTTTAATTCATCACCCTGTGATTGCGCCGTATGAAAATAATAATCTTAAGCTGAGAAATGCTAAAGAGCTTGAAGATATTCTTTTAAAACGCAAAAAACCCGTAATTATATTGTCGGGACTTTATCATACCGGAAAAATAACAAAAAAAGAAAACCTGTTAAATGTCTCCACGCCTTCCATAGCATCATATCCTATGGGTTTTTATTATGTTAAATTAAAAGACTATAAAAATAAGACCAAAGTTAATGTTAAATATATTCCGACAAGATTGGAAGATATTAACAAGCAAAGCAAACTCAAATTAAAGAATTCTTCTTTATATGAAATTAAAGAAAAAGACAAAGAGGCTTCTTTTATCTTGAAAAAAGGGAAATAAATGGGAAAATTTACCGTTAAATTCAGGGGAACAAGAGGTTCATATCCGACCGCCAAAAAAAATTTTCTGAAATACGGGGGCAATACCGCATGTATTGAGGTGAAATGTGCAAATCAGCTGATAATACTTGATTGCGGAACGGGAATTATAGAAACGGGAAAAGATTTAGTAAAAGAATCAATTATAAACCAAGACAAAACGCCTCACCACTCAACCGTGTTTATTAGCCATATTCATCAAGACCACATTCAGGGTTTGCAATTTTTTAAACCTCTTTTTAATCCGAACTCCAAAATTAATCTGTTCGGGTTAAATGTAAGAGAAGAAGATTTAAAAGACTCTTTAAAGACAATACTTTTTGACAAAGTTTTCCCTCTCGGACTTGATGAAATAAAAAGCGATTTTACCATTTCAAATTTCAATGAAAATCAAATTGTGGTTATAGAGCAGACGGGAAAAACAACCGTATATAACAAATACGACAAATACAAAACAAAAAAAGACGATATTGTCGTAACTTCCTATAAAACAACCGCACACCCCAAATATGGCTGTTTATGTATAAAAATAGAATACAACTCAAAAGTTCTTATATACGCAACGGATAAAGAAAGTTATATCGGGGCGGATAAACGCTTTATACAATTTGCAAACAATTGCGATATGTTAATTCATGATGCTCAATACACTTATCAGGACTATATAAACCCGATACATCCCAAACAAGGCTTCGGACACTCAACTTTTGAAATGGCAATTGAAACGGCGCAGTTATCCGAAGCAAAAAAACTTTTCTTTTTCCATTATGACCCTGATTACGATGATATGATGCTGGAAGCACTTGAAAACCGGTTCAAAAATGATAAAATATTTTTTGCCAAAGAAAATTTAGAAATAGAATTATGAAATTAAAGCTTTCAATTTTATTTATATTTTTATTTCATTTTTTAGCTTGCCATGCTCAAAGCAACTACGGAGTATACACTTTTCAGGATAATGTAATCAACGCTTCAAACAACGCAAGATATCACAATAACCTTGGCAATTTATATTTTGAAGAAAAAAATTACATAGGCGCTC
>CANQAW010000179.1 GCA_947589525.1 Candidatus Gastranaerophilales bacterium | reverse complement strand
ATCAATTAAATGTCCTATTTCATGGTATAAAATTGCACCTAAGTTTTCTTTTGTTGTGGTATTATAAAACACAAAAATTGCAAAATAATTATCACTTAAAAGACCTCTTATAGTTTCATTTTTTCTGTTTTCTTCAAGATAATTTTCTTTATAAAAAGAAAGTGATTCATCCGTATTTTTGTTGTTGATTAAATCACAGAATTTATCAGCCAAAACTATTTTTAAACCATGCTCAATAATTATTTTTTTTAATTTTTCATCAAGATTATCAATTTCACTATAGAATACTTTTAAATATTCGTCATGCGCTCTTGATTTATTTTCAACAACAATATCCATTAAATTAAATTCCTTTCATTCGTTTCAACAATTGTAACAGTAGTTGTTTTTGATAATAATTCATCTAAATCATCAAATCTTATCGGGAACCCTTGATTATGCGGATTGTACAGAAAATAGGCGCTATTTCCATCTTTAGTTGTTTCTTTTGTTAAATTATATGCGTGAGCTCCTAAGCCTATTTGAACCTGATGATTTTTCAAAAAATCTTTTTGTTTTAATAATCTGCCTGCTTTAGATAAAGTGCTAATATTATCAATTTTTTTATTTACAGCTGAAAGTTGGTTTAATAGCTCTTTTTTAGAAAAGATGGAAAACAATTCTCCGCCAATATACATTTCCGATTTATAGCCTAATTTATTGTATACATCATTTTGAAAACCGCCATTTCCAAGCAAAAGATTGTTGAAAGTTTTATAAGGCAGTATTTCAAATAAAGGGTTTATAATATATTTTTTATAAAGTCCTTTGTTGAGGGCTTCTTTATATGTTATCCATTTTATTTCATTATTATCTTTATATATAAAGAAATTATCGGGGTTTGAAGCTATAAAATCGCTAAATTGGGCTAATTTTTCTCCTTCTAAATTTTCCTTAGTTTCTTTAATTTTATCTTCAACAAGAGCGCAAGAATAAGCATATTCAAATAATTTATATCCCTGCGCTCCGCTTGAATAAATTTGAGGATTTTCATTTTGTGGCAATTTACCATCTTTAAATACTACAGGGTTATAATCCCCCATTTTTATTGTAATATTACCTTCATCATCTTCTTTCATTGTTTTTAGAAGATTTATTCTTGTAGCATCGTTACAATACATTGACATAATTGTTTCAATGCAATAGCAATTACCCATTATCTGCTGAGTGGTTAAAAATCTTTCAACGGGCGGGAATAGTTTTGCATAAGTTTCTTTTGTTAATTCAACCGTTTGTGATTTATCTTCATCTGTTTTTATTCTAATATGTTTTTCATCTTCTAAAATAAAAGCGTCGCCTATTTCAACATTTTTTATTCCTTCCTGTTCGTTTTTAAAAGTCGGAATATATTTATCTATATAATTTTTAGAATTAATATCTTTATTCGTTATTAGCTCAATATCATTAATTAAATTATTAGAAATATCCCAACCGGATGAGTTTGATTTTTTATCAACCTTATATCCTAGCATTGAATCAATACTTTTTAAGTCATTCAAATCAGAGAGCTTTCTAAAAGCAGAAGGGTTAACTTTTCCAATTCTTATTAATTTAAGAATTGTTTTAATATAATCTGCGTTTTTTGATTTAGGGTCAATTGATAGTATTGATTCAATATTTTTATATAGCATATCTTCTTGCTTTGCTGCAAAATCATCTTGTCCGTTTTCTTTAACTTTTTTTGTGAAAGCTTCGTTGCTTAAAATATTTTCACCGTTTATGGTTTTCATAGTTTTTAAAAGTAAAAATAATCTTATATATTCATCAGGATTATAAAACTCGCTTTCAAAAGCATGGGTTTTTAAAAATTTAACGTCTTTAACATCAAGCTCTTTATTGTATAAATCTGAATATTTTGATTTCTGTACAAAATCACTGAAGCGGGAGTTAAGTTGTTTATTGTTAGATATAAGTTCTTTTAAATCTTCATTGTTAACGTTAAAATAATCCATAACAGATATTATTTCATCTTCGCTATATCCTTCTTTAATTAATTGAATTACTTCATCCAATAAATCACTATCTAAATACGAAAAAAAAGGATCTGGTTCAATATTATTTGCCAAGAGCTTATTTAAGGATTCATCAGGCATATGGTCTAAAAGCAAGCATGAGCTTGGATCTATATTATGTTCAATAAGCTTGGATAAAATCTGTTCTGATTTATTAGGGTTAGATGAGTCTAATATATCTTTTGCAAGTTCAGCTGAAATTGAATATTTTTGCATAAGTTGCTGAATTTGTTTTAAAAAGTTTTTATCATCAATAGTTGCAAGTATAGCTATATCTTCGTCATTATAGCCCGAGTCGAGAAGCTCAAGCGCTTTATTATAGCTTTCTTCTGTATCAGAAACCTTCTGAGCCGTATTTAGATTTTTAATACCCATATCAAATAGGGCAACAACTTTTTTGTATTTATCATCATCTGTGACAATATCAGGTAAATCAAATCCTCTTAATACTTCATCAAATGAAGATCCGGATAATGATTTTAATTTGTTTAAAATATATGAAATTTTAGATAAATTTTCTTTATTCATTTCAATATCATAAGCAATTGCACCTGATACGGTTTTCGGATCCGCACCTTTATCAATAATATCAATAACTTTATCATATTCTTTTAAAAGCAAATCTTTATCGTATTTATCCGGAAAAAATTCGCCGTTATATGGCGAACCAATCACATAAACGGAATAAGTTGTGCTAATCCCTTTTTGAGCCAATTCAACAATTTTTTCTCTTATTTCAGGGTCTTTTTTTGCAACAAGTATTAAATTTTTTTCTGAAACAATCCCTTGTTGATATATGTCAAGAGCTGCCGTTTTTTGTTCGGGAGTTAATTCTAAAAACTCATTTATGGTTTCAGAAGATAAATCCGTATTTGTTAAATAATAATTAAATTCTGAATTATCGCTACCTTTAAAAGGTACTTTTGACATTTTAACAAAAGCTCTGCCCTGTGCTTCAAAAGAAGTTGAAGAACTTTTTAAGCTTTTTATATCCAATGCTTTATTTTCTTTTGGCAATTCAGTTTTTTTATACGTTTTTAAATAAAGCGAATTCTTCTTTTCGCTAGAATTTATTTTCATAATATTTAAAAAAACATCTTGTGTAAAAAAATTGACCAAAATTTTTAAAATTGATAAAAGATAATATTGTAATCTTTGTAAATATAGATATACCATATCTCACCATATTAACAAAAAAGATTAAATGTCTTTCAATTTTTAGACACAAATTTAGGCAAAGTAACAACAATGAATATATTAAATCACTTTTTGAACTGTCTGCAAAATTTTAAATGTACCTAAAAACATTATACAGTTTGAGAATACGAAAAACTCCAAAACTGTCTGCAATTCCGAAACTACCGGAAATATAATAAAAACTTAAATTTATATTCTCACTTACAGAAAATTATAAAAATATATCATAATAATATACTTTTTCTTTTATAAAAGAAAAAGTATTGAATAATTAAAAG
>CANQAW010000178.1 GCA_947589525.1 Candidatus Gastranaerophilales bacterium | reverse complement strand
TATGCTTTTACAATTACATCTTCGCCAAATATTTTAACCGAAGTTGAAATATTTAAATCGGTTAAGAAATCATAGTGTTTTTTGATGTATGCTACTTCAACATTGCCGTTTTCATCTATTCTTTGATCATAATATCCGTAAGACCATAGCATAGTAACGCCAACCATCGGCATTTGAAGATAACCTGCCGATTGCATATGAGAACCTGCAAGGAAACCAAGACCGCCTGAATAAGTTGCTAACGATTGGTCGATTGCGATTTCCATCGAAAAATAAGCTACGTTTGGTAAAGCCATAATCTAATATCCTTTTAATACTAACTACGTCACTAATTAATTAAATATTAACACAAATATCATTATATCCAAGAAAATAATTCTACAGTGTTAATTCATCTGTTCTATTTATTATATGAAAAAAATAAAATTGCATGATAAATTTGGTGTATATGATACAAATCTTAATATTTTTTTATCCTATAATCAGTGTATGAAAAATGTATTCGTAATTTTATTGATATTTTTATCGGGCATTAATACGGCATTTGCTATTCAAGATATTAAAAAAATAACTCTTGAACAGGCTATTAAGCACTCTCTTAAAACAAACCCGCAAGTCGAAGCTTCAAGATTGGATTTTGAAAAATCAAAAAATGATATAAAAAGTGCAAATCAGCTAAAAAACCCCGCCGTCGGAACTTTTCAAAACATAGGAACAACGGCTCAGGGAAACCCTCAGCAAATTGGTGCAGATTTAACAGTTGAAATTTTAAAAAGAAGAAATAAGGTTAATTTTGCTAAAACAAGAGCAGTCATGCAGGAAAATTTATATGATTTTCAAAAATATAACTTAATTGCTCAAGTAAAAATATCTTACTTTAATTTTCTTTTGAAAAAGAGTAATTTAAATTTTATAGAACAGCAAAGAGAGCTTTTGCGCGATATATATGACGATACGGTGCGAAAACAGCAAAAAGGTCTTTGCTCAAAATCCGAAGTAATTCAAGCAAAAATAGCGCTTAACCGTTCGATAATGTACTATAATATTGCAAAAAGCGAAGTTATTTCGGCGCAAAACAAGTTTAATGCAATATTAAATTCAAGAGATACCGATTACGATACTTTTGAAGAAACCTTGGGAAATAATTTTGCACAATTGTATACTTTAAATCCTCAAAACAATTGCTTAACATTTGAAAAAATAAAGCAGTATACTCTTTTAAACAGGTATGATTTAAAATCGGCAAGAGCAAAAATAGACAGCGCCAAAAACAATTTGAAGGTAGTTAAGTCTAATTTAATTCCCGATCTCGAAGTTTCGGCGGGATATGCATATAAAACATCGGGGATTTCCGAAAACTCTTCTTATCGCCAAGGTGCTTATGCAAGTGCATCTATTGTTAATATACCTTTGTTTTATCAATATAAACCCGAAATTAAAAATGCTCAAATTGAAATAGAAAAAGCGCAATTAAGTTATCAGGATTTGGAAACGGACGTAATAAGGGACATAAGGGACGCTTTTGAAAAATATACAATAGCAAAAGAAAACCTTAATTTATATGATAAAGAGCTGTTAATTAATTCAAGAGAATTGCTTGATGAAGCATATAAGGAATTAAACTCCAATAAAACAGACCTTACGAGTTTTTTGGTTTCCAAAAAATCATACATAGAACTTGAATTGGGCTATAAACAGGCGCTTTGCGAATATTATGTAAGCTTTGCCCAGCTTTTATGCGAAATGAACATAACTTTTGACAGATTGGATGAAATTGTGCATCAAGACTTGTAGATAATTCAAAAACATGTTAAAATTGTAGTATAAACTATAAAAGGGTTTTTATATGTCTTTCGATATGGGTCCTATGGGTAATTTATCTAACGTACAAAAGAGCGCTAAAACGATGGATGGCGGCGGCGGAAACACGGGTTATTTTTCCCGCAGGGGTGAAGAAGGGGAAGAAAATATAGTTGAATTTGCAAAAGATTACCCCAAAGACAGTTTTGAAAGAGTTACTCTGGATGAAATCAACGGCTCTGACGACAAGGGGCTTTTATCAAAATTGATTGCGTTTTTAAAAAAAATATTAAAGAAAATAAAATTAATGTTAAAAAAGTAATAAATTGACTTAATTTTAAACCCTGTATTAAAATTGAATACAGGGTAATTTTATGCAAAGTGAAAATTTGACAGTTAGAAACAGTCTTCCCGAGAGGAAAAAATTTGTTTTAAAAAAAAGACCGTCTCTTAAAACAAATTACACTGTTGACTATGAAAATGAACTTAATTGTGCTCAATTGGAAGCCGTTAAAACCAAACAGGGCGCATATTTGGTTATAGCAGGTGCGGGAACGGGTAAAACAAAAACTCTTACTTACCGCTGTGCAAGGTTAATTGAAGACGGTGTTGACCCTTCAAACATTCTTCTTTTAACTTTTACAAAAAAAGCAAGTGCTCAGATGCTAAACCGTGCAAGTCTGGTTTTGGATGACAGATGTGATAAAATTGCGGGCGGAACTTTTCATAGTTTCGCCAATATGATTTTAAGAAAATATTCAACCCTCTTGGGTCTTAAAAATAATTTTACAATATTGGACAGTGCCGATTGCGAGGATATAATCCTGCATATAACAAATAATCTTTTTGAAAAAAAGCAAAAACGTTTTCCTAAAAAATCAACAATTCTTGAAATTTATTCAAAATCAGTCAACAAAGAAGTTCCTGTTTTGGATTTAATTGAAAAAGAATACCCGAATTTTATTGAAGTATCGGATGGCATTATTCAAATTCAAAAAGAATACGTTAAATACAAAAGGCAAAATTCAATTTTGGATTACGACGATTTACTTTTGTATTTGAAATTTTTGCTTAACGACAATGAAAATATAAGAAAAAAACTGTCAGACCAATATAAATATATAATGATAGATGAATATCAGGATACAAATACGCTTCAAGCGGATATTGTAAAACTTTTGGCATATACGCATAATAACGTTATGGCAGTAGGGGACGATGCGCAGAGTATTTATTCTTTCAGAGGGGCAAATTACAAAAATATCTTAAATTTTCCCGATATTTTCCCCGATACAAAGATAATAAAACTTGAAAAAAATTACAGAAGTTCTCAAAATATTTTAAACTTAACAAACGCAATTATTTCAAAAGCAAAAACGGGATACAAAAAGGAGCTTTTTTCGGACATTGAAAACTATAGAAAACCCGCAATTATAAGAGCGGTTAATTCAACTCAGGAAGCGCAGTTTGTCCGCCAGAAGGTTTTAGAGCTTTTAGATGAAGATATAAGTTTAAATGATATCTGCGTTTTAGTTCGAAATGCAAGAATGAGTTTTAATCTTGAAATAGAGCTGTCCAAGCATAACATTCCCTTTCAAAAATTCGGCGGGCCTAAATTTATGGAAACAGCGCACATTAAAGATATAATCGCTCACCTGAGAGTTATTTTAAATCCCGACGATACAATCAGTCTATCTCGAATTTTGCTCTTATTAAAAGGAATAGGAGCAAAGGCGCTTAATACAATAATTCCTCAAATGCAAAATAAAAATTATAATCAAAAAC
>CANQAW010000177.1 GCA_947589525.1 Candidatus Gastranaerophilales bacterium | reverse complement strand
ATGAGCGTTAAAATGGGCGATAAAGATTTCAATATTAAAATGCCTGTTTCAAGATCTGAAATTGCATTTATGTTGTCTGAAGGCTTAAATATGCAAAGTGTCGGTATTGTTAAAAACTATACCGATGTAACGGATTGCTATTGGGCAAGCAGTGAAATCTCAAAAGCAACTTCTGCTGACGTTATGATTGGTTATCCCGATAAATCATTCAAACCTGATCAACAAATTACAAAAGCAGAAATATTTGCTACAGTTGCTAAGTTGATTGAAGTTGAACATTCAAGCGACGCCGTACCGTCTTTAAACGGAAAAGAAATTAAAGAAATTCCCGTTTGGGCAATTAACTGCACAAATGAAGTTGTAGCTTCAGGCATATTGAACGGTGTTCCTGATACGGATAAATTGTTGTCAAATAAATATTTATCAAGACATCAAGTAGCAACAATTGTAAGCGAACTTAGATTAAGATACGGTGCTAACGGTAAATTAGTCGGAGACGCTTTCCAAGGCGCTGCTTCTCCTGTTGCAATTAAAGTTAAAATGTTAGACAGATTAGATGCAAAACATTCTAACATCGGCGACAGATTTGTAGCACAAACTACTGATGCCGTTACTGTTGCAGGTCAATCATTCCCCGCAGGCTCTAAAGTATACGGCAGAGTTGTTACTGTTCAAAGACCCGGCTTAGGTAAACACCCCGGTTCAATCAGCGTTAAATTTGAAGAAATCAAAAACGGCGATTGCACTGTTGAATTCCCGAAAGAATTAACAAGCGTTACAGCTGATTGCTTAAAAAATCCTAACATTATAGCAAGAATTCTTGGGCTTCCTTTCACGGCTTCCGCTCGTGCAGTCGGTGTTGTTGGTCGTGGAGCAGGCGAAATTGTTAATATTTCAGGTAACGGCTTAGAAGAATACGGCGACAGACTTGGCGATACTTTGGTTGAACCTTTCACAGGCCACCTTGGACGCGGTCTTGCAAGCTTTGGTAACTCATTTGTTACTTTAGGAAAAGGTATTTATGGAATAGCTAAAACAACTGTTTCAGGTGTATTTGGCGTAATCTATGAAGTCGGCGACGAAATAGTTTATACTTTAGTACCTTCTATGTCAAATTCTTCAGCTATCAATCCTAATGAAGAATTAACAATTATTTTCTAATTAAATTTAATTAAGAAAGTAAAATATAAATCTCCTTAAAGAAATTCTTTAAGGAGATTTTTTATTGCCTTTTTAAATATTATGCAAATTTGACATAAATAAAATTATTTATTCAAAATGTCACTATCAGGATTTTAAAAGTTCAATGATATCCTGTTGAGTTTTAAGAAGAATATCATCAATTCCTTTTTGTGTTTTGCCCATACCTTGAGCCATTTGCGGTTTTCCTCCGCCGTTACCTTCTAGCGATTTTGCTATAGTTGAAACGATTTTACCCGCTTGAACTTTTTTAGTCAAACTATCATCCACTTTTGCGTTTATAAAGACTGTTCCGTCTTTTTTCATTGAGCATAGAACAATTACGCTTTGACCGAGTTTATAAGATAACATTTCAAGCCCCAGTTTAATAGCGTTTGGCGTAAAATCATCCACTTTTGAAATTAAAACTTTAGCGTTATTAATTTCAAGCGCTTTTGAGATAAATGTGTTAAAGTTTTCTTTTGCTCTGGTAGCTTCTAAATCTCCCAGTTTTGAAGATAAATCTTTATTTTCCTGAATTAATTTATCTATTTTCTCTTGGATTTTGTCAGCCGGAACTTTATTTATCAAAGACAATTTATCAAGTTCATCTGATTTTTTATTTAAAAGCTCAAAACAACTATCGGAACAAACAACTTCCATTCTTCTGACACCCGCCGAACTTGCGCTTTCCGAAATTATTTTTGCGTTTCTTAATTCGTTTGTGTTATCAACGTGACAACCTGCGCAGAGTTCTTTTGAATAACATCTGCCTTCTTCATCATCAAAACTGACTACTCTGACCTTATCGCCGTATTTTTCGCCGAATAGCGCCATAGCGCCTGTTTGATTAGCTTCTTCAAGAGACATTATTTTAGTTGTTCTTTTAAGTCCTTTTTTAATCCAATCGTTGATTAAATTTTGAACTTTTGAAATTTCTTCCGTTTTTAAGGCTCTATCGAAAGTAAAATCATATCTTGTTTTATTTTCTTCAACCCAAGAACCCGCCTGATGGACTTCTTTACCTAAAACTTTTTGCAGACTTGCCTGCAGAAGATGAGCAAGAGAGTGGTGTTTTGTAATTTCTTTTCTTCTTTCTGTATCAATTTGGGCTTTTATTATATCGCCCGTTTTGATTTTGATATCTTTTATAATGCACCTGTGAACAAAGATATTTTGGACTTTGAAAGTGTTAATTACTTCGATTTTTTCATTGTTTATTTCAAAATATCCGCTGTCTCCGACTTGCCCGCCGCATTCCGCGTAAAAAGGAGTTTTATCCAGAATTATATCAAAAATGCCTTCCTGAGCGGAGTTAACTATTTTACATTTATCATCTACGATTGATAAAATTTTGCTTTGTGAAGTAAAATTGTCATATCCTAAAAACTCTGTTTCGGGGTTATTTATGTAGCTTAAATCATCCGTTATGGTGACTTTTTGAGCACTTTGGCGCGCCCTTTGTTTTTGCTGCTCCATTTCGGATTTAAAGCCTGCTTCATCTGCCTTTATTCCTTTTTCAAGCGCTATTTCAACGGTTAATTCAAAAGGAAATCCGTAGGTATCGTATAATTTAAAAGCAGTTTCACCTGAAATTATCTTATTTCCCTCAAGTGCTTTATTAATTTCGCTTTCAATAAGCTGATAACCTTTATCAAGAGTCAATTTGAAGCGTTCTTCTTCTTTTAAAATCGTTTGTTTGATTTTTTGTTCCTGTTCTTTTAACTCGGGGTACTGTGCGCAATATCTTTCAATTACGGTATCAACTACGGGTTCTAAGAAAGGAAGTTCCAGCCCGAGCAAATAGCCGTGGCGAAGCGCACGCCTTAAAATCATTCTTAAAACATAGCCTCTGCCCTCGTTAGATGGCATTATCCCGTCTGCTATCATAAAAGAGACGCATCTTGCGTGGTCTGTGACTATTCTTAGCGAAATATCGGTTTTTTCGCTTTCTTTATATTTTTTGCCTGAAATTTCGCAGACTTTATTTAAAATATGTTTTAAAACATCCGTTTCAAAAGTGCTTTCAACTCCCTGACATACCATTGCGATACGCTCTAAACCCATACCCGTGTCAACATTTTTCTTATCTAAAGGAGTTTGATTGCCTTCTTCGTCTTGGAAAAGTTCAGTAAATACCATATTCCAAATTTCAACCCATCTGTCGCATTCGCAAGTGGCAATGGAGCAATCATCCGAGCATTTTAAATGTTCTCCAAGGTCATAGTGGATTTCACTGCAAGGTCCGCAAGACCCTGTTGGCCCCGGAGGACCCCAGAAATTATCTTTTTTCCCTTTTCTTATAATTCTTTCAGGGTCAATATCTGTTTCTTTTACCCAAATATCATAAGCTTCATCATCCGTTTCAAAAATTGTTACCCAAAGACGGGATTTATCAAGCCCCAAGTATTCTTTGCTTGTAACAAATTCCCAAGCCCAAGGAATTACTTCTTTTTTATAATAATCAC
>CANQAW010000176.1 GCA_947589525.1 Candidatus Gastranaerophilales bacterium | reverse complement strand
CTTTCTTAACTCCGTTCGGTTGTATTTTCGGAAGCAAACATTGAGAAAATACGGCAACCAAGCTTATTGATAATTGCAATCTTATTTGCTGCTGTTGAGCTTCGGGGAATATATCGACAATTCTGTCTATTGTTTGAGAAGCGCTTGACGTGTGCAAAGTTCCCATTACAAGGTGGCCCGTTTCGGCAGCCGTCAAAGCAAGCTTCGTGGTTTCCAAGTCTCTCATCTCACCGACCAGAATAACGTCGGGGTCTTCACGAAGTGCACTTCTTAAAGCGTTTGCAACGGTTTTTGTATCTTGACCCAATTCCCTTTGGTGGATAATACTTTTTTGGCTTTGGTGAACAAATTCTATAGGGTCTTCAATTGTTAAAATATGTTCAACTCTTGTAGAATTAATATAGTCAATCATTGCCGCAAGCGTTGTTGACTTACCGGAACCCGTAGGACCCGTTACAAGTATTAAACCGCGGGGTCTGTCTGCAACTTGTCTTACGATATCGGGCAAGCCCAAATCTTCAAACTTTGGAGGAGTAGAATTAATTGTTCTGAATGCAGCAGCATAAGAACCTCTGTCTCTGTACACATTTACACGAAATCTTCCGACGCCGTGAAGTCCGTAACCAAAGTCCAGTTCCCAGTTTTGCTCTAAATCACGTCTTTGTTCATTGGATAATATGGGAAATATTATCGTCTCAACATCATCCGAGGACAGAACGGGCAGATTTGTTCTGAATAACTTTCCGTCTATTCTTATAACGGGAGGCAAATTTGCCGAAATATGTATATCACTTGCGCTTTTAGAGACGGCTAATTCCAAAATTTCCTCGATTATCATTTTTCTTTAACTCCAAATTGTTTGAATACAACATACTATCTTACAAACAATAATTTAAACCAATTTTTATTTTTTTGCAACAAAACTTAAAATATATAATACATTAATTGTAAAATTTACGATAAAAAATGGGCGATGCGGGACTTGAACCCACGACCCCCACAATGTCAATGTGATGCGCTACCAACTGCGCCAATCGCCCTTAGTAATATAATTTTATACGAAACAAATTTAACATGCAATTTCTTTTTTTTAATGGCTATTGCTGATAAATCCAAACGTCATAACCTTTTGACTGCAAAACCTGAGCATTGCGCTTTGCAATGTTAAAATCCTGATATGAACCCATTTGAATGGCAAAAACATTACCGACTTTTTTGACATAAGGAGTCATGGAAGGATTTTGAGCTTTTATTTTGCTTTGTTGAGCTTGTGCTTCTTCAAGAGTAGGATATCTTCCTATTAAAACTTTGGACATTATTGTAATATTACTGTTAACATCAATTTCGGGAATAGGAGGTTTAAGGGTTTCCTGCTTGGGTATAGCTCTTATCTCATCTACTATATCTTGTATTATTGGTTTTTGAGCTTGAGATTTTTGATTTTCTTCCTCTTGCGCAAGCATTTTTTGTTTAAGTTTTTCCTGCTGTTTTTCTTTGAATTCTTTTATGTGAGTTTTATCTATTTTTTTATTTTCTTCAACAAGCTGAGGGTCTATTACTTCGCTGTTTTCCTTAAAATCGGCAATTATTTTTGCTTCGTTGGGGGCGTTTTCCTCTTGTTGAATTAATATTAAACGCTTATCTATTTTTATTTTTTCGCCCTCCTGCAAGTTATCGGAAGAAGACTCGGATTGCGATAAAGCGTTTGCGGAATATTCAATATCAACCTTAGCGCTGTATTTCATAATGCTCAGCACGATTAAAATAAACATTATTATAAAAGTTGCAATAAACAGCTGAAATAAAAAGCTAATCTTCGAAATTCGCCCTTTTTGCCTTACGGGGGGGATATTTTGAAGTTTGCTTCTTTTGTATGTAAAATAATCGTCAGAATGATAATCCATTATTCCGATATACCTCTTACTTTGCAGAGCGCATTTTTAACGGAATTTACTTCCAGCGCAAATTTTTCCATTACATCTTTTGCAAAAGCTTCAACATTATCTATGTTCATTTCGGACAAATCGCTGGCGTTGATTGGCGCTCCTTCTTTTATAATGTTTAATCCGGTGTGAATTAAACAGGAAGTAATTGATTGCGAAGCTATTGAAACGGAAAGTTTACGATTATCATAAAATAAATCGTCGCCCGACCTTTTTGTTCTAATTCCTCTGTCTTCAAGAACCTCTTTAATTATTGAAATAAACAACCTTTGAATATATATCATCTGTTCAAGAGGAATATTGAATTTTTCAATTATGAAATTCAGCATCTTTTTTGAATAAATTGGTTCTCTGTTAATAACATCTTCTATATCAACCATCTCAGCAAGCTTAACTTCAACTTCTCCGACAAATGCAACGGTGCAATCACCGAGAAGATGAAAATTTCTGTATATCCAGTGCGGTTTTAACTGTGCACCCGTATATTTTATTTCTTTTTCTATAAATAATGTTTGCACTTTTTAGAAAAGCTCCTTTACGAGTTGCGGTTTTTTACTTTTTTTTATTGCGTTATATAATAATTTACACGACATGCATTCAAGGCAGTGTTTTTTGCCTGTTGAATTTGAGCCTTGATAACAACTCTTTAATAAATTCAGAGGAACATTATTATCAATAGCATAATTCACTATTTGTATTTTATCAAATTCAAGACAAGGGGCAAGTACGTTAACTTTGTTAAGAGTTGAAAAGCTAAAAAATTCCTTTGCGCATTTAGTAAAATTTTTCGTATTGTCGGGAAAATCAATTCCTTCTTCTCTGTTTGCGCCGAAAATTATATAGCCGTAGTTATATTTATCACCATAGCATGCGCCGATATTTAAAAATAATCCGTTGCGGTTTGGTATCCAAACTTCGCCGAGGGTATTAAAATTATTGTTCTCTTTATTTGTCAGAGCATTATTTGATATTTCTTTCAAAAAAGGAAGTTCGATTATTTTATAGTTTAATTTATAGTAACTGCAAATATTAATTACGGCTTCTTTTTCATCTTCAAAAGCCTTTTGACCGTAATCAAACATAAGGGCAAGTTTAACATCCAAGGTTTTTCTTGCCATATCAAGCGAAACTAAACTGTCTAATCCTCCCGAAAGTAATATTAAAGCTTTTTCTTTCATCTATTCCTCACATTGCTCAATTATTTCTCTTGCGTGTTGTTTAAGCTCAATTTCGTATTCGCCTTCAATAACTTCATTTAATATTGAAATGTCTGAAATATTATACAGCGCCGTAAGGGCATTTTTCTTAACTTCAATATCAAAATCGTTTTTTAATCTGTCATATATTAAATCATAGCTCTCCTTAAGATTTGCATTCATCAGTGCTTCTATTGCATTAATCCTTACTTGAGAAGAAGAATCCAAAAGAGAATTTTTCAAAATATCAACAGCTTTTGTATTCTTTCCGATGTCAAGTTTTGAGATGGCTTCAACAACTTTTTCTTTCAAGACGGAAAATTTTTCCTGAAATATCTCTTTGGTGTTCATAATATAATCGAAAATATCAATTGCACGCTCATCACCCAAATTACCGAGTGCAACAACGGCGCTTTCCTTGACATAAGCGGATTTTTCCTGTTCATTTGTAACTATTTTGCTAAGCGGTTCAAAGGCGCATTTGTCTCCGATTTTTCCTATGGCGTCGGC
>CANQAW010000175.1 GCA_947589525.1 Candidatus Gastranaerophilales bacterium | reverse complement strand
CGCTGTTTCAACATGTGTACCGAAAAGACAGGTTGATATTTTTGATAATAAATTAATATACAACGGAAATATAAAAAAGTTACAAAGAATATCAAATTCAACAGGCTTTAAGAAAAGACATATACTTGAAGAAAATTCTCCTTTAACTGCGGGCGATTTATGTGCTCAAGCTGCGCAAGAGCTTTTTAAAAACGGTATTAAAAAAGATGATATTCAAGCGGTAATAATGGTAACGCAATATCCTGATTATTACTCTCCCGCAACAGCCTGCGTAATCCACGGAAAATTAGGATTAAGTGATGATTGTATTGCTTACGACATTAATCAAGGCTGCTGCGGATATATATTCGGAATATTATCCGCTTCAAGTATGCTTTCAAAAGAATGCAAAAAAATATTGTTATTGGTCGGTGACAGTGCAACAAAGATAATGGGTTCTCAGCTTGATGCACTTGACGATATACCGATATTCGGCGATGGCGGAAGCGCTACTATTTTGGAATATGACGAAAATTCCGATGAATTAATCTTTGATATGGGTACAAGAGGTTCGGAACATGATGTTCTTATGAGCGAAAACGGAGGTTTTAGAAATCCGCCGACAAAAGACATGTTTGATGAAAACGGAAAATTTAACTATAACAGCCATATGGACGGGCTTCGAGTTTTTGAATTTACCATGAATATTGTCCCTCCCTCAATAAATAATGTTATGAAAATTAAAGGCTGGAGTGATAAAGATGTTAACTATTATATTTTACATCAGGCAAATAAAATGATACTGGAAAATATTGCAACAAGTGCAAATATTGATGTAAAAAAGGTATTGGTAAAAACATTATCCGAATACGGCAATTTGAGTTTAGCTTCCATTCCGTCCGTTATTTGCGATGAATATGAAATATTTAATAAAAAAACAAATAAAATTATTATGACAGGATTTGGCGTTGGATTGTCTTGGGGCAGTATCGCTGCTACCTTGCATGATGCTCTTGTTTTACCTATAATTTTATACTAAAGGAGAATATTATGAGGGATACAATAAAAAAAATTATACAAGACAACAGACCCGATATTGACGATATAGAAAATACCGCATTTATAGATGACGGGATGTTGGATTCTTTTGATATAGTAACTTTAGTATCCGAATTTGATAAAGCATTTAAAATTTCAATAGATGGCGCGGATATCACACCTGAAAATTTCAATACTTTAGATAACATGGTTAACCTTGTAAAGAAAAACGGAGCAAAATAAGTGAAGCTTAGTTTTCAGGGCAAAAAAATTACGGGTATTTTAACGGTAGTTCCTAAAAATGTAATTAATTTTGAAGATGAAATTGATAACGGTGTATGCTCATCTGATTTATGCGAATACGGAATGAATTATCTTTTTGATAATAATCTGTTAAAAAGAGAAGAAATTGACGCACTTATTATGGTAACGCAGTCACCTGATTATTTCATGCCTGCAACATCCAATATTTTGCACGGAAAATTAGGATTAAGAGAAGATGTTATCTTGGTTGATATTTCGCAAGGCTGCTGCGGATTTTTAATAGGGCTTATACAGGCATTTATGCTTTTAGACCAGCCGAAAATAAAAAAAGTCGCACTTTTAAATGCGGATGTTATGAGTCCGAAAGTTTCAAAAAGAGACAGAAATTCCGCACCTCTGATAGGCGACGGAGCAAGTATTACGATTGTTGAAAAATCGAATAATAATGAAAAAATATATGCGGATATAAAGTTTGACGGTAAAAATGCTATGTGTTTAAATATTCCGGCAGGCGGTTTCAGAATGCCTTCTACTTCTGAAACAGCAATAGAAAAGGAAGATGAAGCCGGTAATTTTAGAGCATTGGACCATCTTGTTATGAAAGGGGACGATGTTTTTAACTTTGTATTAAATAAAGTACCCAAGCAAATAGAAGAACTTTTAAAAAGCCTGAATTTAAAAAAAGATGATATTGATTATTTTATGTGTCATCAGCCGAATAAATTTATGCTTCAAAAACTGGCCGATAAATTAGGGGTCGGTTATGATAAATTACCTAATAACATAGTAGAAAATTTTGGCAATGCTTCAGGCGTAACTATTCCTACAAATATATGCCATAACCTGAAAAATACCGATAAAAAATTAAAATTGCTGTTGTCGGGCTTTGGCGTAGGTTTAACTTGGGCAAGTATGGTTTTGGATTTAGAACCTTTAAAATTTATAGATATAATAGAATTTTAGGAGATTAAAATGGAAAAATTTGAAGAAAAATTAATGGATATTCTGGAAGTTGATGAATTACATGACGAAGATATTTTAGAAGATTTTGAAGAATTTGATTCTTTAGCAATACTTTCTATTATAGCGACTGTAGGAAGCGATTTTAATAAAGTAATCACTGTTCAGGATGTAAAAAATGCAAAAACAATTAAAGGTCTGAAAGAATTAGTTAAATAGATGGCTTATAATCCAATTAACATAGAAAACAGAAAATATCTCTTAACGGGCGCAGGTTCGGGAATAGGAAGAACAACCGCAATCTTGCTTTCAAAACTAAAAGCAAGGCTTGTTTTGCTGGATATAAACGAAAAAGGGCTGAATGAAACTAATAAGTTATTAGATAATGAAGCTCAAACATATGTTTGCAACGTTTGCGATTTTGACGCAATAGAAGAAATAATAAAAGACTCTGTTCAAAAAAGCGGTAAATTTGACGGTTTTTCCCACTTTGCAGGTATTGCGAGCATAATGCCAATAAAGGCTGTGGAAAAAGAAACTGCTCAAAAATTGTTAAATATAAATACCTTGCCTGTTTTGCAGTTTGCAAAATTATTAAGTAATAAAAGATATTCAAATAATGGTTCATCTTTTGTCTTAATATCATCCGTATATGCTAATGTAGGTTCAAGCGCGAATGTTTTATATGCAATGAGCAAAGCCGGTATTCAAGGAATTACAAAATCTTTAGCAATAGAACTTTCTGCAAAAAAAATAAGAGTTAATTGTATAGCCCCCGGATTTATTAAAACACCAATGGGAGATGGTATCAGTCATTTTTTTGAAGAAAAACATGATGAAGAAGTTGAAAAAATGCATCCTCTGGGCTATGGAGAAAGCGAAGATATTGCAAACGCAGTTATATTTTTATTTTCTGATATGTCAAAATGGATAACGGGTACAATTATGAATGTAGACGGAGGTTTTTGTGCAAAATAGTTACGTTCTTGTTACAGGTGCTTCATCAGGTATCGGAAAGCAATGTGCTATTCAATTATCGCAAAACTATAATTTAATCCTTTGCGCAAGAAGAGAAGATAAACTTATTGAAACAAAAAATATGTGTAAAAACCCGAATAATCATTTAATTTTTCCTTATGACTTATCGGATATTGATAATTTAGAAAACTCTTTAATAGAATTTATTAAATCAAAGAATATCACAATTGAAAAATTTCTGCACTCCGCGGGAATAATGAGCTTAATGCCGTTAAAGCTTGTTAGCGCCGATTATATATTAAATTGCCTGAAAATTAATTTAATAAGTGCGCATTTAATTACAAAGGTCTTAGCAAGTAAAAAGCATAATGAAAAAGCATTAAACAATGTAGTATTTATATCAAGTAATCTGGTTATGGGGGGGGGGAAAGCTTTTAG
>CANQAW010000174.1 GCA_947589525.1 Candidatus Gastranaerophilales bacterium | reverse complement strand
TTGAAAGTCCTTGTCCTAACGAGCCTGTAGAAACTTCAACTCCCGGAAGATTTACTCTTGAAGAGGGGTGTCCTTGAAGCTTTGAACCTAAAATTCTAAAACCGTTTAATAAATCTTTTGAAAAATATCCCAAATTTGCAAGAACCGCATATAAAGCAGTGCTGGCATGACCTTTTGATAAAATAAATCTGTCTCTTTTTTTGAAGTCTATCGATTTATCCCACTCTAAGGGAACATTTATTATTTTTTTATATAAAACCGTTAAAATGTCAACGCAAGAAAGTGCCCCCCCGGGGTGTCCGGATTTAGCGTTATGTATCATTTTAACAATATCACACCTAACTTCTTTGGTAAATTTTTCTAAATTATCAGCTTTCAAATCTTCAGCCCTTCTTAAATACGCTTTCTATTATACACTTTATTAGAAATAATGGCAAAATCGGAAATATTCTCTTTATGCGCTTTGGCTCGCTTATTGTTCTGTAAAGCCACTCCAAACCGAGTTTTTGATATATTTTCGGAGCTTCTTTGACTGTACCGGAAAATACATCAAAACTCCCCCCAATCCCTATCATCGTGCATCCTTGTAATATATTTTTAAGCTTTACTATAATTTCTTCCTGATAAGGAGAACCCATACCGACAAGCAAAATTTGAGGGTGCGCCTGCCTTAAATTTTCAAAAATTTCCTGTTCGTTTTTAAAATATCCGTTGTGACTGTATACAATGTTTAAATTAGGGTATTGTTTTTTAAAGTTTTCGCAAGTTTTTGACACTGCTTCTTCTTTTGCCCCCAGAAAAGCAATTCTATAGTTGTTTTCGCTTGCTAATTCAACCAATCTGCGTGCAAAATCAACCCCTCTGGTTTGTTTAAAATTAATCCCTTTAAGTTTAAGTGCTATTTTAACCCCGACGCTTTCCGGAATATTCAAATCGGATGTGTTTAAAATATGCAAAAAATCAGAATTTTTTTGCGCATTCATAATCATTTCGGGATTTATTGTAACAAAATGAAAATTTTGCGATTTTTCAATTGCATTTTTTGCGCAGAAAACTGCACTTTCAACATCGCATAAATCAACAGGACAGTTAAGGACATAGGTTCTTGTGTTCATATTAATATGCTAACATAAAAATAATTATTGCAAAAAATCATATTCAAAACTGTCAAAATTTTCTCTCAAAGGCTTTAAGCGAAATTTCTAAATCTGTATTATCAATGGAATCATACAAAATAACACTTTGTTTCGGATGTCATAAATTTTGCAATTTTTCCTGTTAATAAATAATATGCAATATAAGTATAACCTTTTGTTTAAAGATGATCCTCTTATGTAAATAAAAAACATATGTTGTCTATTGTTATTAATATAAAGTTTTGTAAATAATTTTATATTTTCTTACTTAGGATTTAAAGTTTTGCTCTATGCAACCGTATATTAAATTTATTGAATTATATTAATGAGGCTATACGGAAATGACAGGAGCTATAGAAGGTGCAAATAAATTTGCGGGAATAGGTCATCAGACTGTAACAAAATGGGGAGCTGAAAACGATGAAGGTCAAAGACTTGACTGCTACTGGAACATTGCAAAAGAAAGCCTCGGAACAGGTGCAACGGATGCTGAAATTCTTGCCGTAACGGAAGAGTTAATGGAGTTAAACTGCGAAAAAGACAATACAACGGGCGAATATGATACAACGTTGCATGAAGGCGAGCAGGTTTTAATGACAAAACAAGCCGCAATCCAAGATACGCAAGAAGCAGTTGATGATGTAACGTCCAATTATAACGATGCCGTTTCGGCTCTTTCCGATTATGCGGGTAGAATTTCTGAAACCATGCAAAACATAGCTTCAATCGAAGAACAGCTAAGCAAGTTTAGCGGCAGCGATGCTCAACCGTTGTTAAATCAATTGTCAGGCTTACAATACCAGCTTTATAATCAGCAGCAGGAATATGAAGCAAAACAAGAAGAAGTTGATACGCTAAATAATGAAATGCATCAGCTTCAGGAAGCAATTGCACTTCTTTCGCAAGAATACCAAGATGAGCAAAATAATATAGAAGGTCAAAAATCCGAGTTTCAAACTCAAATTGATGATATTGAAACGGCAATTAATAATAAAACTTCTGAAATTAAAACGCTGGAACAAATAAAATCCGAAACTGAAGAACAAATCAGAAAAGAAAAAGAAGAACAAGGAACCGGCGAAATTCCTGCTGACGAAACAGGCGGAGATGATAAAAAAGATGAAAATACGGAAATATCATCCTCTGAAGATAAAGAACCCGATGCTGTTGAAAGACAAATGGCAAAAGATAAACAAGAAAAAATCCAAAAATTTATAAACGATTTTAATTTGTCCGGTATTTCCGCAGGCGAGTTCGAAAGTTTTATTACTGATGAAAATATATCTGATGATGAATTTGTAGAAATTATGCAAAATTATAATACGCAATATGGCGGAAGCGGAACATTTTCAAATTTAGTTAATGTATATTTTGATAACGATGCTAAAGATGTGATATATCCTAAAATGCTTTCAAGATTGGAAAACTCATATAATAACGGAAACGAAGAAGCGCTTAATCTGCTGACTCAGGAATTCTATAATGCTACAAAAGGTATGGCAGGCACAAATGAGTCCTATGTTGATAATTTCTTTGATAATTTATCGGACAATACAATATTAAATGTTAAAAATAACTATAATACCGTAAATAACGGCGAAGATATGATGAAAAACATTAAAGATGATTTTAGCTTCATATCCAATGAATCTAAGTACACAGGCAAATTACAAGATATTATAAATGCTGATAATGCCGAGAAGGCACAGGATTTAAGAGCTAAAAATGAAGCACAAAACGTAAAAGAACGTGATAATACGTTGAATTTATTAAAAGATGAAGGTATACCCGAAAATTCGGATTTATATACTCTTATTGAAAATGATACAGGCAGATTTATGAACCAAAATGAACTTGATGCTTATGACAGCACGGGCAGTGTTATGAGCCTTTCAACCCCTTTAATCAAAAAAACCACTAACACTGAAGGAGAAACAATATATGAATGCGTTATCGGTTCGACAAAAACAACATACGATGCACAAGGCAATGAAATACAAGAACTTGATTCTCCCTTTAAATTGGACTTTAAGCCTGATGAGGAATAATAAGCACGCTGACAGCCTTTAATTTATTTTATTTGACTTAAAAATCTGTATTTATTAAAATTTTACTATAAGTCGAAGAGTTAATTCTAAGGAAGTACAGATGAATAAATGTGTAGCTGTTGTTGGTTGCGGTTTATGGGGACGCAATATAGTAAGAAATTTTTATAATCTGAACGCCCTGCATACTGTTTGTGATTTGGACGAAGAGAACCTTAATATGGTTAAGGGGCTTTATAGTGATGTAAATATTACAAATGATTTTAATGAAGTTTTAAAAAATCCAGAAATTAAAGCTCTTTGTATTGTTACGCCCAGCCATACGCATTTTAACCTTGTCAAAAAAGCAATTTTGGCAGGCAAACATATATATGTCGAAAAACCTATTTCAACGTCATGTGACGAAGTTCAGGAGCTTAAACAGTTATCCGAAAAATACGGAATAAAACTTCTTGTAGGGCATCTGCTTTTGTATCATCCTGCGGTTAACAGGCTTAAAATGCTTATTGCAAACGGTATTTT
>CANQAW010000173.1 GCA_947589525.1 Candidatus Gastranaerophilales bacterium | reverse complement strand
CAAAAAAAGATATATATAAAAGCGCAAAAGAAATTTCGGCTCAATACAACATTCCGACTTCATTACTTGATTCCATGAATTTATCAAAGGTTATATTAACTGCCGATTCCGATTTTAAAGGACAGGATTTAACTTTTGAACTGATAGATTTAAGCGATAAAAAAACTCTTGAAGCTATTGAAGATGAAGCGGAAAAAGAGCAAAGAACAAAACCTAAAAAATCCAAATACTATTATGATGAAAAAGAAAACCCAAAAGAGCTTTATATGCCGATAGCAAAACTTGAAAAACTCGGTTACGGAACAGTTCCGATGTTAAAAAAGCTTGTTGCCGATAAAAAACTTACGGGAAAAACAGAGAAAAAAACAACTCCCGAAGGATTAAAAACCAAAACAATGATTAATCTGGCGGACAAAAAAAATCGTATAATATTATCAAATTTAAGAGACAATAATCCGTATATCATAACATTAAGAGAATATGCAAAAAATACGAGAATTTTACAAAAAGATATTATAGAGCAAATTAGAAACGGCGAAATTGAAATAATTCCGCAGTATATATTTACGGAAGATAAGGATAAAACCTTGATTGATTTAAGAAACCCCAAAAATTACGAATATCAATGCAAGCGTTTATTTGAAAAACTTATCACGCTAAAGGCAAAGCAAAAAAACAACGGTTCTTCAACTCAGCCTATAGGATACACGCAGGAAGACTATAAAATTTTTCAAACTAAAATATTGTCCGCCAAAATGGCGCTTGTTTGGTATTTTAGCGAAGACATTGCACAAAATGCCTTCAAGCTAGCTCAAAAGCATCAGGTTGAAGATTTATTGATTAAAAGTTTTGATGAAAAAGAATTACCCGCTTCGGAAAAAACAAAAATAGAAGATTATTATAAAGACTTCTGGCAAAATACACATATGGAACAACTGCACCATAATTTTATAAAAGCTCAAAAAATGGTTGATTTATTTAATAAAAAAGATTTTAATTCAATAGAAAATGAACATATAATAGAAATTTTAAGCCGATACTTGCAAGATTAGCCGTAAAAAATTAAAATTAGGGCAATTTTAATATATTAAATTTTAAAAAGGAAAAACATGCTGATTGATTTTCAAAATTTAACCAAATTTAATACAAGCGGTTTTAAAATTAAACTTAGCCCTTATGTGCAAAATCCGTCAAAAAAAATAGCATTTAATGGTGATTTAAAAAAAGATACTTTTGAACTTTCACCATCTCAAACGCCTGATAAATACGCTGAGGAAAAAGAAGAAACATTACAAAAATTAGAAGCAAGAACATCCGTATATAGCAAAGAAATTGAAAAAACAAATAAAGAACTGGAAATATTAGAGCCTGTAGTATCAGTGCTTGAAAATTTTAAAACGAATGAAAAATATATTGAACGGTTAAAACAACTGCACGGCGCAAGAAAAAACAGAAAAACAATAAGCTCAAACGACAGAATACAGCTGACTTATATACTAAATTCTTATTTTGAAGAACAAAATCTCCCTTACCAAAACAATCTGCAAATTTTTGAATTGGTTTATGAAAGTTTATCTAAAATTTTAAAAGAAGAAATATTTAACACAGATTCAATTGAAAACGCCATATCTCATCTGCAAGGCGAAATAACATCTGGCAAAAAATGGGTTCAAATACAGCAAGAGCGAAAAAATAAATATGTTAATCAAGTAGAAAAATATTTTAGACATCTTGATAATAACAGCGATATTGCTCCATGCTTTAATCCTTTTTTATCAGACAAAGAACGAGAGCAAGAGCTTAAACAAAGAGGCGTCATAACCTATGATACGATTGTTAAACTAACAAACAATGCTGATTGGAAAAATAAACTGTTAACTGCACTGAATAAGCGCAATATGATTAAATATAGAAATGATGTTACACAATTAAGATATATTCCTGATTTTAACGATAGAAAAACAAAAAATGCACTTCAGGCTTTAATTCAAAAAGACGGAAAACTTAAATCACAGCAAAAACTCGCCCGTGAGTCCGGATTACCCGTAGATATAATAAGAACGCTCGAACTCGGATATTATTCGTTCCCTGCGAATAGTTTAACATATCAAACAGGCGATATAATCTCGGATGAAAAACTGCAATATATTGATTTAACGGATGAAAAAACAGAGCAAACATTTGAAAATGCGCTTCAAAAATATTTAAAAACAACCGCCACAGCTTCTAAATATTGTCAAGACAGAACATTTAACGATGAACCCTGCTATGTGTCAGCTGTTTATTTAGAAAAACTCGGATTTTCAAATGTCAAAACCCTAAGAACAATGGTTCAAAAAGGACGGCTGGATGGAAAAGCAGAAATTGTTGAACTTCAAGGGCAAAAGAAATACAGAACAACAATAAATATAAACAGTTATGAAAACTATAAAACACTTTTATATTTAAGAGAGCAGAATTCTGATGTATACAGTCTTTCAAAATTTGCCAAATATCTGGGAATTTCTCAAAAAAGCTTACTGAAACTTATTGAACAGGATAAAATTGATATAATTAAAGAATATATTTATATATACGACAAAGATTCAAGATATATTGATTTAAAAAACCCTAAAAATAAAGAGTTCACGGATAAATTTTTATTTGAAAAAGAACTTGAAGAAGAAATTAAAAGACAGAAGCAGGCAAAAACAAGAAAAGAACAAGAGCTGGAGAGAATAGAAAGAAAATCTTATCAGGGAAAAATTCAATCCTTAAAAATGAAGCTCGTATGGCATTTTTGCGAAAATACAAGAAAAACAGCCTCCAATCTGGCAGTTCAAGACGGTCATTTATGTAAACTGCTCATTAAAGATAATAATGAAGAAGAATTATCCCCAAAAGAACAATTTAAAGTTAATTCATACAGAAAACAATTATGGGAATTATCAGGTACGCAAGAGCTGGAAGAAGCATTTAAAAAAGCCGAGCAAATTATTCAAATATATTCCCAAGGCGGAATTGAAGCTGTTAAAGACGAGGAAATTAAAGAAATATTCAAAATGTATTTTTAAATTTTATAGCCTTGAATAAATTTTTCGGGCAGATATTCTTTTATGGTTGTTATTAAAACTTCGTCTTTCAAATTCAAGATTAGCAAAGTATCAAAATCGGTGTGTTTTTGTCTTATTCTTCCCAAGGATTTTATTGAAATAACCCCGTCTTCAAAACCGTTTTTAGAAAAATTATCGCCAAAATAACAAATTGCGCTAATTTTAAAATCATGCCCGTATTTTTCAACAGCCTTACAAGCACATAATTCCAAAGGCTCAACATGCCATCTTTTCGTCCAGTCAATTTTAGATGAAGATATTATTTCATCATTTACCAATATTGAGCAGGAAATATTTTGGCTTGTAACTTCGGCAAATTGGTAATTTTTATATCGGTTTACGGTTTTATTAATAAGGTTATCTATATTTTCTTGCGTTAAATTACGGGTTTTAATATAATTTGAAGCGCTGTTTGTAACTTTAATGTTGTTATATGGCGCTATATTATCTAAATTGATATTTTTATAAGGAAGTAAGTCTATAATTCTGAATACGCATATTTTTAAAGGAAAATCTTTTTTATGTTCAAATGAAAATACAAGCGTATTATCCGAGAAATATCTTTTTGTATTCAGCCAAGATAAACAATCCTCGCAAGGAATTATGCAGTCAAAATTTTCATTCAGGTCTATATTTGAGGACATGCACAGATATTTAATCTTGAAATCAAAAGATT
>CANQAW010000172.1 GCA_947589525.1 Candidatus Gastranaerophilales bacterium | reverse complement strand
TGTTTGTTCCTGTTGCGTTTATCCCCGGGATTACGGGTAAAATGTATCAGCAATTCGCTCTTACAATCGCAGTTTCAGTCGGCATTTCAACAATAATGGCGCTGACTTTAGCTCCTGCATTGTGCGCAATATTTTTAAGAAGCAAAGATGATATGCCCAAGCGCAGTTACTATGATAAATACAGACAACTTTACCAAGATTATTGGAAGGATAAAAAACAGCTTCAAGGTATTGAATTTTATAAAGCGTGGGGAGAATTTTTAGCTTACGCTTGGGATGTTTCTTTGAAGAAATTTGACCGCTGGTTTGAAAGAACAAAGACAAGTTTTATTGAAAGCGCTAAATATTTTATTGAAGTTCCAAAAAGAACGCTGATTACATATATAATCCTTGTTTTAGGATTAATCGGAATGTTTAAATTAATTCCTACGGGATTTTTGCCCACGGAAGACGCCGGTGCGGTATTTACGAGCGTTCTTTTAAAAGACGGTTCTTCTTTATCCAAAACGGGAGAAATTACCAGAAATTTAACAAATGATTTAAAAAATATCCCCGGAGTTCATTCCGTATTATCTTTAAACGGTTTCAACGGACAAAACAGCGCAATTTTATTATCACATTTGGATGAGTGGCAAACAAGGCTGAAACCTAACTTTATTAAATATTTGTTTATGTCAAAAGAAGACAAAGCAAAATCTCATAAACAGATTGATGAAATTCTTGCTCAAGCAAACGCACTTGGTGCAAAATACCCCAATATCACCCTTCAAACCTTTGTTCCCCCGCCGATTACAGGGTTATCAATGTTCGGCGGATTTGAATATCAACTTTTGGACAAAGGCTCAAGAACTCCTCAGGAGCTTCATGAAATAGCTAAAAAATTAATCAGAATTGCAAACCAAAATCCAAAATTGACAAGCGTATTTACGCAATATAACTCTCAAACTCCGCAGTTAATGTTAAATATAGATTATGAAAAAATTCTTGCACAAGGCATAAACATTCAAGACGTTTATACGGCGCTATCAAGCCAATTCGGTACATATTATGTAAATGACTTTAACTTATACGGACGTGTATTTAGGGTTATGATGTCGGCGGATGAACCCTACAGAGTAAATATTGCTTCTATTGATAAAGTATATGTTAAAACTGCTTCAGGCAGCAGTGCTCCACTGTCTTCATTAATCAGAGTTGAACCGACAACAGGCCCTGTTGACATTACAAGATTTAATATGTATAAATCAATTCAAATCCAAGGTTCTCCCGCTAAAGGACAATCTTCGGGCGACGCCATTAAAGAAATGGAAAAATTATCAAAAGAAAATTTGCCCGAAGACGTTGGTTTTGCTTGGTCGGGCACATCTTTACAAGAAATTGAATCCCAAGGAAAAACAACAACCGTTTTAATAATGGCGCTTGTGTTTGTTTATTTGTTCTTGGTTGCTTTATATGAAAGCTGGATGCTGCCTATAGGTGTTATGTTAATTGCGCCTATTGCGATGTTAGGTGCGATTTTATTTCAATATCTTTGGGGTCAATCTTTGGATTTATACGCTCAAATCGGGCTTATAATGCTAATCGGCTTAGCTGCAAAACAGGCTATTTTAATTATAGAATTTGCAAAAACCGAACACGATGAAAATCACTTAGGAATTATCCAATCAGCTGAAAAAGCAATAACAATAAGATTTAGAGCCGTAATGATGACGGTTCTGGCTTTCATTTTCGGTATTTTGCCTCTTGTTTATGCCGTAGGGCCGGGGTCAATGTCAAGAAAATCTCTTGGTGTAACGGTATTCGGCGGAATGGTTGCAGCGGCAATTATAGGTACAATTATGGTTCCTGCGTTTTATGTAATAATTCAAAGCATCAGAGAAAACAGCAAAAAAAGATGGCATAATGATACTAAAGGAAGTAAAAAAGGGGAAAAGGAGGAAAATGAATAAAAAACTATTAATTTCATTTATCGCTTTGAGCCTTTTATTAACAACAACTTGCGCTTTATGCGATGAAGAAAAGCAAAATCAGGATTTAGGTTTAAAAATATTTCAAAAAAATAAAAAAGAAAAAAAGATAAAAGTAAAAACAAAAAAACCAAAAAAAGAGTTTCAGCCCTCTAAAAAGGTTCAGGAAAAATATCTTATGCCGACGGATGTTTATATGCCCGTCGGTGAAAAATCAGATAAAGTTGTAAAACTTGAAGGCGGAGTTTCAAAATCAGTCGAGCTTAATATGTCTGATTGTCTTGAACTTGCGCTTATAAATAATCCTAAAATAAGGGCGGCGTATGCAAGCTCCGAAGTTGCCAAATATCAAAAATGGGAAACTTTATCAGGCTACACTCCCCGTCTTGATTGGCAAAGCTCTCTTAAACATAATATGCCCGACTTGAGCATGATTAAAAACATGAGCGCAAGCGCTTTTGATAAATATACGCTCGGAACAATAAGCATTAAACAGCTTGTTTGGGATTTCGGTTTTACTCAAAATAAGTACACTATTGATAAAATCGCCTATGAACGCTCCAAAACACTTATTGATACAACCGTAAATGAAGTTGTCTGTGCCGTTAAAGATGCTTATTACAATCTTGCTTACGCTTATGACAAAAGAAAAGTAGCGCAAGAAGCTCTTGATAACTATACAAAAATGTATCATCAGGCAATGGCTTTTTGGGAAGTCGGAACTAAAACAAAAGTAGACGTTCTTTTTGCTCAAACAAATATGGAAGATGCCAGAGCGCAGTTAATAAGTGCCGAAAATAACATAGATAGCGCTTATGCACAGTTGAACAACGCAATGGGTCTGCCTTTTTGCGACCCTTATATGATAGATTTATCTTTAAAATATGAGCCTGTTTCAATAACCATGAAAGAAGCAATTGAAATAGCAAATACTTCCCGCCCCAATTTAAAAGGCGCTATGCTTGCGGTAGATGAAGCAAATCAAGCTGTTAAATTAGCTTGGAAAACATTTTTGCCGACTTTGGATTTTCAGGCAAGCTATTCAAGAGGCGGGGTTGACAATTGGACAGACAGATACTGGTATGATATAGGCGGTTATTTAACTTTCCCCACGGTTAACCCTGTTTTAATCCGCAATCAAATAAAAGAAGCAAAAGCGCAATACGAACAAACCCAATATGACGTTAAAGCGCAAGTAAACGACATATACTACGAAATTCAAAACGTCTATACGAGATTAAAAGATGCAAAAGCTCGCATTCCCGTTGCAAAAACGGCAATGAAAAAGGCGCAGGAAAATTTTGAGCTGACTTCAGGCAGATATCAAGTAGGCTACGGCGACGCTATTGAATTAAAAGACGCTCAAGTAGCGCTTGTAAGTGCAAAACTTGTGTATTACCAAACAATATATGATTATAACAGTGCCAGAGCAAATCTTGAAAAATCAATAGGTCAAACGCTAAAACCCGAAAAAACGGAAGTTATTGATAATTCTCAAGATATTTAGTTTTTTTAAAAAGTAGAAAATATTTAATTTTTAGTTTAATATTATATTGTTATTTATTGGGAGAGTTGTTTGAAATTTAATTCAAAAAAATATTTTCATTTGTTTTTATTGTTGTTTTTGTCTTTAAACTTGTTATCTTTGAGCACTTTTGCCATAGAAGAAAATGACCAAATACAAGATTTAAACAAGTGGTCATTTAAGAATTTTATTCAAAAATTAAAATCAGACAAAAAAACTCAACAAGAACAACAAACTCTTTCCAAAGCTCAAAAACAAGAGCAAAAAGCACTTGAAAAATCTCAAAAAGAACAACAAAAAGCTCAAAAAAAACTCTCCAAAACGC
>CANQAW010000171.1 GCA_947589525.1 Candidatus Gastranaerophilales bacterium | reverse complement strand
AGCTAAAGATTTAGTAGACGGTGCGCCTAAAGCAATTAAAGAAGGTGTAAAACCTGAAGAAGCTAAAGAAATTAAAGCAAAACTTGAAGAAGCAGGCGCAACTGTTGAAATTAAATAACTTTATAAGTTAACAAATAAATAACCTCTCTTGAAACTTCAAGAGAGGTTATTTATTAAAAAAAATAATTACATAATATCCGGATTATAAGTGTGTACAAGTCTATATATACAGCTTTTGTAGTAAGATTCCTTTATATTTTTCGGTTTATCACATATAAATTCTGCAACATAACAGGCCATTTGTCTGTCATTTGAAACTCTTTCAATTTCCCTGGGGGTGAAATATTTTTTCATTTCAAATAAACCCTTTAAAGTTGTAATATCAGCATTATTATCCGATAAAATTGTTCGAAGCTGGCTGTCGTTAAGAGCTGAAACATAAGGTCTAAAATCCTTTGATTTCAAGGTATTTATAATCATTTTTGACATAAGACCGTTTGAAATTTTTATATTTGATTGTTTTAATTTTGCTATACGCTTTTCAATATCTGAACTGCGCGGTTTTTGCAGGGCTAAAACGCTTGCATAGTAACTGTCAAATTCGGAAGCTTTTATATCGTTTTCAAATTCATTTGTTATGTTGACGTCTGAAATATCATTAATATTTTTGTCAAATTCAAAACTACCGTCAGAAAAAGCGTCAGGTTCATTTTTGGTCGGTCGGGTATCGGTTTTTGACATCATTTCATCATATGCAGGGTCGCTTTCCGTTTGTAATATTTCCGTTTCTGCGGGCATAATAACAATTTCACCAATTTTAGGGTCAAATTCATCTTCAATTTGCACTTTATCAATCGGGATATCCTCTTCTTGCAAATTATCGGGCTTTACGATTTGCACATCCGATTTATTTTCAAGGTTTGAAAAGGCAGGTGAATCGGATTTTTGTTGCGGTTTATTTTGAAATTTAAAAACAGACAAAGCGCTTAATAAACCCGCTAAAAAAGCTAAAAATAATTTAGCGAAAGCAGCGGCACCTTTAATTGCCCTCTGAGCTTTGTAACTTGTAAACTTGTCAGGCAGTGCCGAACCAAAAGATATATTATTGCTTAAATATTTACTTTTATGAATATTTCCGTTTAAATAGTTATTATTTCCGATGTGATTTGAATTTAACAGATTAACTTTTAGCATATTTAACCTCATTTAATAGTATTGAATAAAAATTATCCTATAATAATCTTTAATACAATGCATGTAAAAATTTATGTTTGCTTAATATCTAAAAATTTTAACTAAATTTTTGCAAAAGTTAATAATTTTTAAATTTATTTAATATATAATGAAACTTATGGAAAACAAAAAAATAAAAGTAGCTTTCCCGCACATGGGAACAATTTATATTGCTTGGGAGATGGCTCTTAAAAAAATGGGAGTTGATGCCTTTATACCTCCCTATACCAATAAAAAAACTCTTTCGCTGGGTACAAAAAATTCCCCCGAAGCAATTTGTCTCCCGTATAAATTAATTTTGGGAAATTTTATTGAAGCAATAGAAGGCGGGGTTGATTACGTTTCCATGATTGCTTCGCCCGGAATATGCAGGCTTGGAGAGTACGGAAGAAATATTGAACAGGTATTAAAAGAGCTGGGGTATAATACAAACTATGTTGAACTGAATTTATATGACGGTTTTAAAGGTTTGGTTGATTATTTGGTTAAAATAAGCGGTTCAAAAAATTACTTTAAAATCATTAATGCAATATATCTTTCCATAAGAACCGTTTTTGCACTTGATGAGCTTCAAGATTTTCTGTCATATTACAGAGCAAGAGAAATTAAAAAAGGAGAAAGCGAAAAAGCTTTCAACAGAAGTCTTAATTTAATAAGAAATTCTTCCAATATAAAGGAATTGTCAAAAGCACTTAAAACGGGATTAAGAGAAATTTCAAGCGTTGAAACGGATAAAAAAAGAGAGGTTTTGCATGTTGATTTAACAGGCGAAATTTACATAGTAAACGATGAATTTTCAAATCAATATATTGAAAGAGAACTGGGCGCAATGGGAGTTCAGATAAGACGCTCATTAACGGTATCCTCTTTTTTAAAAGATGCCATTATTCCAAAGATATTTAAAAAGGGAGAAACTCATCTTGAGCGCGCATACAGACTTGCAAAACCTTACTTAATGCGAGACATAGGAGGAGACAGTTTAGAGTGTATTTCTGATGTTTTGTACGCAAAAGAGCGAAATATCGACGGATTAATCCATGTTTCTCCTTTTACCTGTATGCCTGAAATTATGAGTCAGAATATCTTTCCTAAAATGAGAGAAGATATAAATCTTCCGATTTTAACCTTAATTATGGATGAACAAACAGGCAGAGCAGGGTATATAACAAGACTTGAAGCTTTTGTTGATTTAATGAGAAGAAAAAAAATCAAATCCAAAATAAACAATAAGCAGAGTGAAGCCCCGTCCTCATCGGACGTGGCGTAACAATTGATAGGCGACGTTTCAAATTCTTGCCCGCAAAGACGAATTAGTGAGGAGCATGCGAAGCCGGAGTAAAGTTAAGCCAAGCGACGAGCTTGGATTAACGTAACTGTTGAAAACCGCCGTTGCGACCATAGCAAAGCGCAGGGAGCGAAGCAATCTTTGATTGCACAGGCGGAAAGCGAAGCCGGAGTGAAGTTAAGCCAAATTCCAATGCGCAAAAACCGCAAAAACTCAGCAAATATAATTAATATCCGACCCCGTATGTTTTTTATTTTGCTTAATTAAGTCGCTAAATTTTTTCCTGTTGAGAAGCAACTCTTCTTTGCGCCAAGGGTTAGGTTTAAAGTTGCATTTCAGATAAAACCCTTCGGCACTCTTTTTATAAATAGGAATTGAAATTTTCTTGCAGGAGCTTTTTTCGGAAAGCTCGGCTAAAAAAGCAAGCAGTGTTTCACCTATATATTTAAAACCTTCTTTTTTAGAATTTGGGATGGTTTGAAAAATGGCAAGTTTTTTTGTTTTGCAGTCAAGAGTATTGTATATATTCATAATTCCGAGACAATCACGGCTTTTATTTTCCAAAACATAGGTTTCTTCGTTTGGATTTTGGGTATTAAAATCCTCTTTCAATTCACGCCAAAATTGAGAATTTGCCCATTTGACATTTCTCCCGTGAGTATAAAAATAATGCCTGTCGTCATTGCTGTCAAGCTTATATATTCGACAAGGGTATTTATTTCCGTTCTTCAGGATATTGCACCTTGCCATTAATTTTTTTCCAAACAGTATACTGTTATGTACGGCAATTTTCATATCAGATATAAAAACAAAAAATAAATTATTTTGCCGTACAATTTAAGTTATTTTTTTATATGCTATAATCTTTCAGATAGGATTAAAGGCAACAAATTGACAAATATTTTAGAAATCAAAAATTTGAGCGTAGGTTTTAATATTGAAGATAATTTTTATTATGCTTTAAATAATATTAATCTTTCTTTTGCAAAAGGCAAAATTCACGCAATTGCGGGAGAATCGGGATGCGGAAAATCAGTGCTGATAAATACGATTTTAAAATTACTTCCCAAAAACTCTCAAATTAAGACGGGGGAAATAATATTTAATAAAGAAAATATTTTAGAATATGATGAAAATAAATTCAGGGAAATAAGAGGAAAAAAAATATCTTTAATTCCGCAAGACCCTTTTATGTCTTTAAATCCTTTATTTACAATCGAAAATCAACTCCTTGAAGTGCTTAAAGGAAATAAAAAGGAAAATATCAAGATAATTAAAGAAGCGCTTGAAAAAGTCAAAATTAAAAATATAGACAGTGTTTTAAAATCA
>CANQAW010000170.1 GCA_947589525.1 Candidatus Gastranaerophilales bacterium | reverse complement strand
CGCACCGGCTTACGCATTATTTCTTGCCTGCTTTACCTGCTTTTTTAGCTATATATTCGCCTTCGTATCTTACGCCTTTACCTTTATATACTTCGGGCGGACGTTTAGAACGAATTAACGCTGCAACATCACCGACAAGTTGTTTATTGGAACCGGTAACCGTGATTTTCGTATTTGCTTCAACGGAAATTGTAATTCCTTTGGGTGCTTCAATTATAACGGGATGTGAATAACCTAAAGAAAGATTAATGGAAGTTCCTTGCATGGAAGCACGATAACCTACACCGACAATTTCAAGTTTCTTTTCAAAAGGCGTCTTTACACCGATAATCGCATTTGAAACCAAAGTTCTGAATAAACCGTGTAAGCTTCTTGATTTTCTGTCATCGCTTGTACGTTTTACGATAACTTCTTTATCTTGAAGAGCAATTTCGATTTCATGAGGAAATTCTACGGATTCTGTTCCTTTTGGGCCTTTTGCCGTTACAACATTTCCTTCAACTTTAACTTCAACACCGTCAGGTATTGTAATTGGTAACTTTCCTATTCTGGACATATTATTCTCCTTTTGCTTTTATTATAAGCGGGAACGCATCGAATACTCGATTTAACCCTTATCAATATATAAACTGTATTATAAATTTACTACCAAACGTAGCAAAGAACTTCGCCGCCAAGCTTGTTTGCACGAGCTTCTTTTTCGGTCATTAAACCTTTGGAAGTTGATACAACCGCAATACCCATACCGTCAAATACTCTGGGCATATTTTTTGCTTTTGAATAAACTCTCAAACCTGGTTTTGATATTCTTTGAAGTCCTGAAATAACGCTTTCGTTGTTAATATATTTTAAAGTTACCGTAATAACTTTAAAACCGTCTTTTTCTTCGACTACGTACGAATCTACATAACCTTGCATTTTAAGAACCTTAATAAGTTCTTCTTTTAAATTAGAATGAGGCATTGATACATTTTCGTGTTTAACCAGATTAGCATTTCTGATGCGTGTCAATGTATCTGCTATCGGATCATTGATTGTCATTTCTTTCCTTTCTACTTGCAAGAACAATGTCTTGTAGTTTAGTTATTAACATATACTATTACCATGAAGCTTTGGTTACGCCGGGTAATAAACCTTGATGTGCCATTTTTCTAAGGCATATTCTGCAAATGCCGAAATCACGATGAAAACCGTGAGGTCTGCCGCAGATTGAACAACGATTATGAAGTCTTACTTTAGGATATTTACCCTTTTGAGCAAGTTCTTCTCTTCTAAGTTCTTTGTTAATCATTGCTTTTTTAGCCATTTTATTATTATTCTCCTATTTATTTATTTTTAAAAGGCATTCCTAAGTGTCTTAAAAGGCTTCTTGCTTCATCATCAGTATTTGCGGTTGTGATAATTGAAACATTCATACCTTTTACTATATCAACTTCGTCATAATGGATTTCGGGAAATAATGTTTGTTCTTTCAACCCGAATGTATAATTTCCTCTGCCGTCGAAGCTTTTGGGACTAACCCCTCTAAAGTCACGAATACGAGGAAGAACAACACAGACTAATTTTTGGAAAAAGTCATACATTCTATCCCCTCTAAGAGTAACCATTGCGCCGACAGGCATTCCTTCTCTTAATTTATAAGAAGCAATTGATTTTTTAGCTTTGGTTGCAAGAGCTTTTTGTCCCGCAATTTTAGTTAATTGAAGAACAATGTTTTCGGCCAGTTTTGAATTATGAGAAGCTTCGCCGACTCCCATGTTAAGAACAATTTTTGACATTTTAGGAATTTGCAAATCGTTCTTATAGGAAAATTCTTCTTTTAATTTTGCTCTTACTTCATTTGTGTAACGTTCTTTTAAGTTACCTGTAGTTTTAGACATTTTATTTTCCTTTTTCTTAGCCTTTGAAATTCTGTCAAATTGACCTGTCGAATTTCAATGCCCCACAAATGCGTGGTCTATACATCTATTGTTTCACCGCATTTAATGCAAACACGGACTTTTTTACCGTCTTTAATTACTTTTTTAACTCTTGTAGCTTTAGAACAAGACGGACAGCAAATCATAACTTTTGAAGCATCAACGGGTCTTGCAATTTTATTCAGACCGCCTTGAATACCTGCCATTGGATTTGCTTTCTGAGCTTTAGTAACAACATTCACACCGTCAACCAGAACCGTACCTTTTGCCGTGTCGACTTTTTTAACGTTGCCTTCTTTTCCTTTATCTTTGCCTGAAACAACGATAACTCTGTCGCCAACTTTTGTGTGAAGTTTCTTATCTTTAGATTTAGCCATTTTTATATATTCCTATTCTTTATATTACTTCCGGAGCAAGAGAAATAATTTTCATAAAATTCTTTTCTCTAAGTTCTCTGGCAACAGGTCCAAATACACGAGTTCCTCTCGGAGAACCGTCTTTGTTAATTATAACGGCAGCATTATCATCAAATCTTATGACAGAGCCGTCATTACGTTTGATATCAGCCTTAGTTCTGACAACAACCGCACTTACAACATCGGATTTTTTAACCGTCATATTTGGAGTTGCATCTTTAACCGTAGCAACGATAACATCGCCTACGCTTGCGTATTTTTTATTGCTTGAACCCATAACACGAATACAAAGAAGTTCCTTTGCTCCTGTGTTATCAGCTACTTGCAGTCTTGTTTCTTGTTGTATCATATCTTTGTTACCTTACTTTTTTAACTACTTAGCAACACTTACAACTTTATCTAAAGTCCAACGAATAGAACCCGAAAGAGGTTTAGATTCAACAATTGTAACAACGTCGCCTGTGTGACATTGATTTTGTGCATCACGTACTTTGAAATTCTTAGTGAATGTCATTGTTTTTTTGTATTTTTTATGAGCTTTATGTTCAGCAATTTCAACAACGATTGCTTTTTCCATTTTGTCACTCACAACTGTACCTTGTTTTACTTTTTTAGGCATTTTTTATTCCTTTATACATTCATTTCTTTTTGTCTTAATACAGTTTTCATTCTTGCTATTTCTCTTTTTTTATTTTTGATAGAAGCGGTATTTTCCAACTGTTTTAATTTATTGTGACCCATTTTTAAAGTAAATAATTCTTTTTTTGATTCAAGAATTAAATCCTTTAATTCATCTGTTGTTTTTTCTTTTATTTCTTGAAGTTTCATTTTTACCTACTTTTCTATTACTCTTGTTTTGATAGGCAATTTTTGAGCGGCAAGGGTTAAAGATTCGATTGCTTCTTCTTTAACGTCATAAGCCACTTCAAACATAACTCTGCCGGGTTTAACTACGGCAACCCAATATTCGGGATTACCTTTTCCTTTACCCATACGAGTTTCAGCAGGTTTAGCCGTAATCGGTTTATCGGGAAATATTTTAATCCAGACATTACCGCCACGTTTAACTTTTCTTGTTATAACACGACGTGCAGCTTCTATTTGTCTTGAAGTAATCCAAGCGGGTTCAAGCGCTTGTAAACCGTATTGACCAAATTCCAAAGCACAACCTCTGGTTTCAGTCCCTTTCATATTGCCTTTCATTTTCTTACGGAATTTTGTTTTTTTAGGCATTAACATTTTGATTTTCTCCTAATTTACTTCTTAAGCTTGTTCAGCAGTTGCTTCGTTTTGTTGTTCGCCACGTTTCGAGCGTCTTTGGAATCGACCTGTTTCCTTACCTGCTGGTTTTTTAACTTTTATATTTTGATCGGCTTTTTCTCCGGGCAATAAGTCACCTTTAAATACCCAGACTTTAACACCGATTTTACCCATTACGGTATCAGCTTCCGCAAAACCGTATTGTACATCGGCTCTTAATGTTTGAAGCGGAATTCTGCCTTCTTTTGCCCATTCGCTTCTTGCAATTTCAGCTCCGCCCAAACGG
>CANQAW010000169.1 GCA_947589525.1 Candidatus Gastranaerophilales bacterium | reverse complement strand
GTGTTTACATCTTTAACTCCTAATCTGATATAATGTTTTAAATTTTTTAAGTCGGATTGGACTTTAAGGGTCGAAATACCTTGAGCTATATTAAATTTATTTGATTTGATATTAAGCATTCCTTTGTCGTCAAGCGTAAGATGCGCATGTATGTCGGAAAAAGTTAACTCTTTATAATTTCCTTTTTCAAGAGAAAAATTACAATCTTCTATTCTTACCAAATTGGTATCAAACATATAGTATTCGTCGGCATTTTCAATATCTTGTTCGTTTTCTATTTTATTATATTCAACGGTTTTGTTTTGAGCTTCGCCCTGATTATTTACGGAATTTAAAAATCTTTCAACGTTTATATTATCAAGCGCCAAATCAAGATTTTTAATAACTACGGGGGTTTTAATTTCATTTTTGATTTTTCCCGAAAAGTCAAATTTAACTCTTTTAAAACCGCCTTTTGCCTGCAAGTTGATTAAGTTGTTATCCGTTTTTAAAACGGCATTTCTTATAAACACTCTTTGAGAAGGAATTAAAGTTTTGTTAATTACCATATCCGCAATCAGCTTTGGCGTTTTTTGATTTAAATCCACATGCAAATCACCTTTAATTGTGCCTTTTTTAAATATTTTTTCTTTGGTAAAAATGTTTAAAAATTCGCAAGGCATTTCCCTTCCGAAAGAAAAGCCAATGTTTTTAATTTCGCCTGAAAGAGCCATTTTACCGTCAACTACAATAATCGGTTTTAATTTAACTCCTCTTTGAATGTTATTTGCAATGTAGTAATTTATATTTTTAATATCTAAATTATTGTCTTTAATATGAAAATCAGCTTTGAGCGCCCTGTCGTAATTTTTAAGAGCCGACTCTTCCTGTTCGTCTCCTACCCCAAGGTTGACTCCTTTCGGAATTTTAGACAGACAGGTTATATCCATAATATTATTTTTTGATTTATAGATAATTTTCGTATTGACGGGTTTTGAAACAAATATTACGGTGTTGTTTATAAGTTTTGCAAGATAATCTTTGAAAAATTCATTACTTACCGAAGTACTTACGGAAATGTTTGAATCAAAAGTTTTATAGTAATCTTTTATATCCCCCGATATTTTAAGAGTATTTTTTTTATTTTTGCCCCAATAACCCTCAAGATTAACAAAATCAATTTTTTCTTCGGAAAGAATTATTTTTCCCTTTTGAATGTTTAAAGGTAAATACGACAAGTCTTTAAGCTGTGCTTTTGTATTATTGATTAGAATATTTCCCGACAAAGCGGAATTGTTTAAATTTATGTCAAAAGAAACATTTCCGTTCGGATTTTGAAGGACGGAGAGCAATTTTTCTCCTTCGGGAATTATAAAATCGCAGTTTATTGATTTAAAAATGTCTTCAAGCATAAATTTTTGCGATTTAACATTTGCAAAAAGCCCATTTTTTTCAATTTTTGAATTTAAAATCAAATCGGAATTATTGATTAAAATTTTAAAATCGTCAATTGTTATACAGTCTTTTTTGATTTTTATTTCATTAATTGTTGAGGCTGTTATATCCAGATATTGTTTATTATTTTTAGAAACAAGGGCTTCAAAATTAAAGCCTATATTTTTGTAATTATCTTCATTTGTTATTTCAATATCTTTTATAAAAAGCTCTAAAAGAGCATTGTTTTGCTTATATGAAAGCTCAAAATCATCTAATTTTGCATTTGTATCAAATATATCAATTGTCCAGTCAAGCACTTTAGCTTGTGCTTGGCTGTCTTTTTCGAAACATTTTAAAAGCTCATCAGCTTTTATGATTAGTGTTTTTGCGGATATTGAGTTTAATTTTATTTTTTTCTTCAAAATTTCACCGTATGAAACGGAAGTTTCAAAGTCCTCAAGCTCTATAAGCGTTTGCGTTGAATTTTTTAATATAAGCTTATCTGTTTTGAAATATATCTTCGGGCTCAGATATGTTTTTAAATTTGAGTTTGTTATTGTTAAATCCAGATTTAGAGTATCTTTAACAAAAGTTTCAACGGAAGTAATGAAAAGATTTGAGTTTATTAAAGCAGGAAATATATATAAATGAATAACTATTGAGCTTACAACAACTATAAAAGTTGAAATTAAAAAATTATTAAACTTTTTATTTTGGAAAAATTTCTTGAACATAGTTAAATTATATCATAAATCATTTATGCGGGATTTTATGTTATTATGTTTATATGAAAAAAATATTATTAATTTTAATGTTATTTTTGTTTCAGTTTGCAATAAGCGCAGAGTCTGTTCAAACATACAGCGAAAACAATAAATTCGGTTTAATTAAAAATGACATAAAGCTTACAAAACCGATTTATTCTAAATTGATAAGATTAAAAGATGTTTCATGGCTGTGTCTTTATAAAAATCGTTACGGAATAATTGATAATTCGGGAAATTATATTCTTGAGCCGAAATACACCAAAGCCGAAAGACTTATGGGCAGATTTGTGAAGCTGGCTAAAGGCAGTAAATATGCCCTGTTTGACGAAAACGGCAAAATGATTATAGATTTCGAATATTCTTTGATTAATCTTTTGTACGGAAAAATGTTTTTAGTTCAAAAAAACTATAAATACGGACTGATAAGTTTTGACGGCGACATTATTCTTGCGCCCGTTATGGATGATATTTACATGCCTCAGCCTAATACCATTAAATTATCCTATGAGGGTGTGTGGTATGAGATTACTCAAGAAAAAAAAGAAACCTTTGAATTTCCTCAAGATTTGATGGATATGATGTATAGCGATGATTCCATTACGATATCAAAAGTTGTTCAAAATCCTATTGCTTCAACGGGTTACGGGATTATAAGCTCAAGCGATTATCTTATTAAAATAATTTCTTCGATTTCGCCCGCATACGAAAAGACCATAGACCAGCTTGTGTTGAACAATGGTGCAGATGCGGTCTCTGTTTTAATGAAATTTTCGTGGCTTGCAAAATTTCCGTATTATTACCTCGTAAATTATATTGATAACGTTAAAGCTCCGAACAACGGGCCATTGTCTGAAGTTAAGGTAAATATTAAAAATAAAATTAAGTAGCTATTTTAATTTTTCCCGAATTTCTTTTTCTGTTTCCAATATATCATCCAATGACGGATTTAAAATATTTTTTGTATTTTCTATTTCTTTAAATATCATTTTTTCTATATCGAGAAAATCAATTTTACCTTCAAGGAACTTATAAACCGCAGTTTCATTAACTGTATTTAAAACAGCAGGCATAATTCCTCCTTCACGGGCACAGTCTGCGGTCAGCTTCAAAAGCGGGAATTTTTCCAAATCGGGTTTTAGAAATTCAAGCTTTTGGTTATAAATATTAAAACTGTCGCTTTTTATTCCTTCAACCCTTTCGGGGTAGGTAAGCGCATATTGAATCGGTATATGCATTGAAGCAACTCCGAGCTGCGCCAAGAAAGAACCGTCCGTAAATTCCACAAGCGAATGAACAATGCTCTGAGGATGTATTACAACTTTTATATTATCGTAGTCATAATCAAAAAGATAATGCGCTTCAATTACTTCAAAGCCTTTGTTTATTAATGTTGCGCAATCTACCGTTATTTTTTTACCCATTGACCAGCGGGGATGATTTAGTGCTTCTTTTGCGCTAAACTTTTTCATTTCTTCTCTTGTATTATTTAAAAAAGGTCCGCCTGAAGCAGTCAGATACAGCCTTTTTGAATAATTGTTTTCAAAGCTGTTTAAGCATTGTAAAACTGCGCTGTGTTCGGAATCTATGGGTATAATTTTAACATTATTTTCTTTTGCGGTTTTTGATACAATTTCTCCCGCCATAACAAGTGTTTCTTTGTTGGCAAGCGCAACTCTTTTTTTGTTTTTAAGCGCATGGATAACCGGTTTTAGCGCAACCGTGGTATTTGTTGCAACTATAAAAACATCGCATT
>CANQAW010000168.1 GCA_947589525.1 Candidatus Gastranaerophilales bacterium | reverse complement strand
GCGTCTCGAAGCCATAAAAGAATTTGTAAATTTGGGAAGCGGGTATCAAATTGCTCTCCGTGATATTGAAATAAGAGGGGTGGGCAATATTTTGGGAACCCGCCAGCATGGTCAGATGATTAATGTGGGTTTTGATACGTACTGCAATTTGTTATCCGAATGTATTGAGGATATTAAGCAAAGAGAAAATAAAAATCCTTACGGTGAAGCGGGAAAAAAGAAAAAAATTCAAACAATTGTTGATATTAATGCAGATGCGTACATTCCCGATGATTGGGCGCAAACATACGAACAAAAAATTCTTGAATATAAGAGATTATCGGATGTTTCAAATTTATCCGAGCTTGAAAATGTCAGGTTAAATTTTAAAGACAGATTTTCAAAAATTCCCGAAAGTGTCGAAAATTTAATTAAACTTGTAAAATTAAGAATACTTGCACAAAGTGCGGATATTACCCTTGTAAGACAAGCGGGAAACACCATCAGAATAAATACGCCTTTTACAATGTCCGAATGGAATATTTTAAAAAGCAAAATAGACAGAAATATAACGAAATATTTTACATATTCTCAACCTCCTAAAACCCTTGCGGGAGTTAGGGGAGTGCTTCTTATGAATAAAAATGAAGATGATTTTGAAGAAATATTTAACAAACTGGCGGATTTGTTTTATTATATATCTGAGGTAGTTTTGAATTTTAAGGCAAATTAATATAAAGAGGAGGAAAAATGAAATTTATAAAGGTTTTAACCCTTATGCTTGCAGCGACTTTAGTTCTTTCGGGATGCACAAAATTAAGCGGGTCGGCAATTAAAATTAACGATAAAGTTATAACAAAATCAGAGTTTTACAGTGATTTTAATAAAGTAAAAAATGTGCAATTTAAGAACTTATCGGATGAATTAAAAGCCGATGACAGCTATCTTGTACTTGTTTTTAAAAGTAAATATGTAAATGATTTGATTTTCAGAGAGCTTATAAATCAAGAACTTGACAAAAGAAATATTCAGGCAAGCGATGATGAAGTAAATGCTAAAAAACAAGAAATCATTGAACAAATCGGTTCGGAAGAAAAATTGAAAGAAATATTAAAAGAAAACGGAGCTTCCGAAGAAAGACTTCAAAAAGATTTAAGAAATGAAATCAGAACCCTGAAGCTTCTTGAACAGTTAAATGTTCCAAAAATTACCGACAAAGATGCGCAAAAATTCTACAATGACAACAAAAAACAGTTTGATATGCCTGAAAGAGTTTTGGTCGCTCATATTTTAATTGATACAAATCCGGATAATATCAAAAGAAAAATTGTAGACGCTGACAAAAATGCAAAACTTTCAAACGAGGAAATTAATAAAAAAGTTGATGAAGAGGTCGCAAAACAAAAAGCACTGCTTCAAAAAGTTTTAAAAGAAGCAAAAGCTAATCCTAAAAACTTTGCGCAACTTGCAAAAGAATATTCTCAAGATGAACAAAGTGCTAAAAACGGCGGAAAATTGGGCTATATTATAAGAGGGCAGTTTGTTCCCGAATTTGAAAAAGTCGCATTTTCTCAAAAAGTCGGAACGATTTCAGAACCCGTTAAAACTCAATTCGGCGAACATATAATAATGGTTGATGATAAAGCACAAAAAGGATTACAGCCGTTTTCAAAAGTTAAAGAAGACATAAAGGGATATCTTGATCAACAAAGCAAAATTGCAACTTTGCAAAAGTTTGCCCAAGGCTTGAGGGATAAATCCTCGATTGAATTTATTGATGAAAGCTTAAATCCCGTAAATATACAAAGAGGTATAGAAGAAGCGATGAAAAAACAATCGGGAGAAACAAAAAATAAAGAGCCTAAAGATCTGAAAAAAATTAAAAATAAATAACAATGATTAACGGCTATTTTAATAGCCGTTAATTTTAGGAATAAAAATGGAAAACATATTAAAAAAAGAAGAAATTGTTAAATTAGCAAAAAATTTAAAAAAACAAAATAAAAAAATAGTTTTTACAAACGGTTGTTTTGATATATTACATGTCGGACATGTTGAATATTTAAAAAAATCGGCATGTTTTGGAGACGTTTTAATTGTCGGATTAAACTCGGACAGCTCGGTTAAAAAATTAAAAGGCGAAAATCGCCCCATAAACAGCGAAAATGACAGAGCTGCCGTTTTAGCCGAGCTAAAGAGCGTTGATTATGTTTGCATATTTAACGAAGATACTCCCGAAAAATTGATAGACGAGATTAAACCTGATATATATACAAAGGGTGCTGATTATACCTTGGAAACGCTTAAAGAGAAGGATGTTATTTTAAAAAACGGCATCAGAGTTGAATTTATTGAGTTTGTAAAAGGCAAATCCACTACAAATACAATTAAAGCGATAAAAAAATAAACTTATAAATTTTGTTAAATTGATGGCTTTTTTTCTTTTGTTGTTATAAAATAGTTATACAATCGGTATCAAAGGGAGTGTGTGCTATGGGTGAAAAGAAGTTTAGCTTAGAAGAATTATCAAATATTGTCGGCGGAATTTTAACAAAAAAAGAAAATGTTGAAATTGTACGAGTAGCACCGCCTTTACTGGCAGACGAAAATACTCTTGCTCTAGCTTTATCTGAAGAAGAAATAGAAAATATTCAAGACTCTAAAGCTAAAGCGTTTCTCGTCCCCTTGGGAGTTAATTTTGACCATGTTTCAACAATAGAAGTTGAAAGACCGAGACTTGCTTTTATGAAGCTTTTAAATGTGTTTTATGTTGCTCCTAATACTCCTTTAGGCATTCACCCCGCTGCTGTTATAGATGAAAGCGCAAAAATCGGAAAAAATGTTTCAATCGGCGCAAATGTATATATTTCAGCTAATGCTCAAATTGGCGACAATACTGCTTTGATGCCAAACGTCTATATAGGTGCAGGCGCTAAAATCGGTTGCGATTGCCTGCTTCACCCCGGTGTTAATATAGGTGACAGAGTTGAAGTAGGAAACCGCTGTATAATCCACCATGGTGCCAGTTTAGGAGCAGACGGATTTTCTTTTGTAACGGAAGCTCCATCAAATATTGAACAAGCCAGAGAACAAGGCACAATTAAAGAAGTAAACAAAGAAACAAAAGTATACAAAATCCCCTCGCTCGGTTCCGTTGTTGTGGCGGACGACGTTGAAATAGGAGCAAATACTACAATAGACAGAGGTACGCTGGAAAACACAACCATAGGCGCTCAAACAAAAATTGATAACCTTGTAATGATTGGTCACAACTGTAAAATAGGCAATGCTTGCACTATAGTTTCTCAAGTCGGTATTGCGGGTTCTTGCGTGATAGGCGACAGAGTCGTTATTGCGGGTCAGGCAGGATTAAAAGACCACGTTGAAATCGGCTCTGATTCGATAATCTTAGCAAAAGCCGGTATTACAAAGTCATTCCCGCCCAAATCGGTTATAATGGGTGCACCGGGAGTATTAAGAAAAGATTTCATAAAGAGATTAAAATATTTGGATGAAGCCGAAATAATGGTTCAAAAATATAAAAAATATCAACATTTATTAGAGGATTATGAGAAATTTTTAAATGAAGACGCTAAAATCTAGTATAAAACTGCAAGGCACGGGGCTGATGTTTAATGCTCCCGTTGAGGTTGAGCTTGTTCCCTCAATTCAAAAAGGAATAAGGTTTCATATAAATAATTCGACTATAGAAGCTGATGTTGATAACATAGTTTCAAGCGAACATTGCGTAATAGCGGCAGATGTATTAAAGGGTGCAAAAAACAAAGTTGCTCTTATTGAACACTTTATGGCGGCATGTGCAATTTGCTCCATTGATGCTCTTGATGTTAATATTACATCCCAAGGTTTTGAAATGCCGATATTTGACGGCAGTGCCCGTGTTTGGGTTGATAAATTTCGTGAAATCGGTTTTAACGGTGAAGAAGAACCTCAAGAAACATTGAAAGAG
>CANQAW010000167.1 GCA_947589525.1 Candidatus Gastranaerophilales bacterium | reverse complement strand
AATGCGCTGGCATTATGTGCATTTTACAAAGGACTGTTAAAAGAAAATGTGCAGGATTTAATTGAAAAATTCAATTACCTGAAAATTGAAGATATAGATTTATACAACATAAATTCAATAAATAACGCAATGAACTATAAAATAAACAACAAAAAAGAAGTGCTTGAGCTTTTGGAAGAATTATTTAAAATAAGCGCTAAAAATTTATCCTCAAGCGAAAAAATGTATCTGACGCCTCTTTTAAATATAATAAAAAACGGAAAAACAAACGCCGATACAATGATTGACTATAACATTAACAGCACCGAAGAGTTAATTGAATTTTTAAGCTAAATATTAAAATTTATCACAAAATTGCCAAAAACATATACTGCGATACAATTTTAGTATGATTAAAATATTATTATTGATTAAAGACAGCCAAATAATCGAACAAATAAACAATATATTTTCCGACAACAATTTTAAAATACTAATCCCCGCCAATTCTCTGGAAGATATATTAACCCAAATACACCATGATTGTCCCGATATTTTGATAATTGATTCAAATTACAATAATTGCGAATACACCATAAGACAAATAAAATCAAATACCAAAAATCAAAACATACAAACTATTTCGCTGGTAAACGATAAAGACAGCGAAATAATAAATCTGACCGACGGAATAATACAAAAACCGTTCGAAGAAAAAATATTATTATCCGTTGTTAATTCGCACTTCAAAATAAAACAATCGCTCGACAGACTTTATGAAAACAACAAAGAGCTTTCAAGAAGCTTATACCAATTAAATGTTTTATATAACACAAGCTCTCAGTTTACGGGAACACTAAACACCAAAAAGCTTTACGATATTATGATAGAAGCAATGGAAAAAACTCTTAGCTTTGATGCTTCAAGCGTTTTAATATACAACCTGCTTTCTAATCCCGTTTTAAATTTAAATACGCTGTATACGCCGAGCGAAAATCTTATTGATGCGCTTAAAATACGCTCGATTTTGAACTATAAAGCACTTTTGGATAATCCTATAACATTCAACGACAAAGAAATAAACGAAATAGAAATTATACAAAAAACAAAGCAGGTGCGCTCGAACAAGGTTTACGGTTTGGAAATAATGAGCTATGACACATTATATGCGCCCATCAAAGTGGCGGATTCGTACTTCGGAGTTGTAGAGCTTTTCAGACAAACGCCTTTTTCACCCGAAGATGTAACTTGTTTTCAAGCAATAGCTCATCAGGTAGCACTGCCCTTAAGAAGTGCAAAATTATACGAAGAAATTTCAATCACAAACAAAAAGCTTGAAAAGCTTGAAAAGCTTAAATCAGAATTTATTTCAATAGTTTCGCACGAGCTCAGAACACCTCTGACGCCCATCAATAATTCGCTTGAAATAGTGCTTTCGGGTCAAGCGGGTGCAATTACTCCGGAAATAAACAATTTTATCACAATGGCAAAGAGAAACATTCAAAGACTTTCGGGAATTATTGAGGATTTATTGGATTTATCAAGAATACAAACAGGCAAACTCGACTACAGATATAAAATCGTTGACATAACACCTTCTCTTGAGCTTTTAAAAAATACCTTCGAGCAAGTGGCGCAGGAAAAAAACATAACAATAAAATTAAACATTGAGGAAAAACTCCCCGAAATATATGCGGATTTAAGAAGAATTGAACAGATATTTTCAAACCTTGTTTCAAACTCTCTAAAATTCACATCAAACAACGGAAATATAATTGTAAGCGCAAAAGTTGCCGACAGCAGTGAAATAGATGAAAAAAAATTAATTATGCCGAAAATTAAGCCTGCCGATAAATACATAAAAATATCGGTAAAAGATGACGGCATAGGAATAAAAGAAGAAGACATACCCAAAATATTTGATAAATTCTCTCAAATAGAAACATCTCTCAACCGCAACAAAGGCGGAGTGGGTTTAGGTTTGACAATAACAAAACAATTAATTGACGCACATTTAGGCTTGGTAAGCGTTGAATCGAAAGAACAGGAAGGCTCAATTTTTAGCGTATATCTGCCTTTACGTGATGAATTTAAAATATTCGAAATGGATTTATCGCATGCTTTGGTTAACAGCGAAGATTTGGGAGTTGTCAAACTGACATACGGCAATGAACTCAACCTTATTGAAGAATTGAAAAACAACAAAATTTTAAATTTAACCAGATATTCAAAAGAAGTAATTCTGAACAATGCCGATAAAAACGAATACTATGCCTATATTGCCAAAATCTCCTCAGGTTCGTTTGAAGCAATCAGCAAATCAATTCAGGAATACTGCCAAAATAAATACTCTCAAACACATGATATAATATTAAAAAGCGTATATAACTACGATAAAAATTATGATGCACATCGAATAATCGAAAAATTAAACAGTTAGGGAACAAAATGAAGAAAATTTTAATAGTAGATGACGAAAAAGATATAGTAGAAACTCTTTCTTTTATGCTTCAGGCCAAGGGGTTTGAATGTATATGCGCTTATGACGGAGAAGAAGGATTAAATCTGGCAAAAAACTCTAATCCCGATTTGGTTATTTTGGATGTTATGATGCCTAAAATTAACGGTTACAAAATATGCAGACTGTTGAAATTTGACAACAAATACAAAAACATTCCGATAATTATGATAACCGCACGAAGTCAGGATGAAGACAAAATAATAGGGGAAGAAACGGGAGCGGACGAATATATTACAAAGCCTTTTGAATTTTCGGATGTATTGGAAAAAATAAACAAATACCTAGGGTAGCGAAATGGATTTAATAAACGAAAACACACAACTTGATAACAAGACAATCGATAAATTAAAATATGACCTTGTAAGAGACGGTCTTGTTACTTATGATGATATTGAGCATGCTCAAGAGCTTGCGCTGGCGCAAAATACAAATATCGGCCAAATATTAATCAATACGGGGATGATTGAAGAAACAAGACTGATGAAATTTCTGGAAGAAAAACTTCACACTCCGAGCGTTGACCTTGAAAATTATTCAATTGATAAAAAATGCCTTGATTTTATAAGCTACAAAGATGCACTGAGATTTAAAATCCTTCCGTTATTTATAATTGAAGATACTCTTACGGTTGCAATGGCTGACCCCATGGATTTGTTTTCGATTGATAAAATAGTTCAAATAACATCAAAAAACATAGACCCGGTAATAGCTTCGGAAGTCAGCATATTAAGAAAAATAAACGAATACTATGAAGTAAAATCGAGAGTAGATGAAATAAACACGCAAAATCTTTCCGACTATTCTTGGAAAGACGAATTACACAATAACGACCTTTCGCAAGAGCACATACAAAATCTTTTCAGAGCAATTTTGAAACAGGCAATTACAAACAATGTCCACGAGCTTTATTTTGAAACGGTCGAAGACGGCTTAAGCGTAAATTTCAAAAAAAGCGAAGAAATAATACAAACGGGTATTATACCAAGCCTTTTAATAAATTCCTTTGTACAATCGCTTAAATCAATATGCAACTTAGACCCCAATGTATTTGAAATTCCTCAGCTCGGAAAGCTTATCTTTAACGTGGACGGTAAAGAATTAACCGCAAGTATCAGCGCATTTCCGACAATAAACGGAGAAAGAATTTTAATCAAAATTTACCACCCGCCGATTAACATTGAAAAATTGAATATATCAAAAGAAAACATAGAGCTGATTAAATCCTCGCTCGGTAAAGCGGGAGTAATATTAATCTGCGGAGCATCATTATCCGGCAAAACTCATTTAATATACTCTATTTTATCAAACCTTATCAGCGGGACAAAAAATGTTATGACTTTGGAATCAATCGCAAAATACAAACTAAAAAACATTTCCCAATGCGAACTTAACGAAAACATCGGTTTTAACCTCGATAAAGCCATGAGATTTATAGAGTTTCAATCACCTGACATAATATATTTTG
>CANQAW010000166.1 GCA_947589525.1 Candidatus Gastranaerophilales bacterium | reverse complement strand
ATCGCTGTTAAATAAGGATATCTGCACACTTGACGCACTTGTCAATTTATAAGCGCAAAATCCGACTGAGCGATAAATTATTCCCTCTTTAAAAAGATTTAAAAGCGCTTCTTTGGTATGCGGAATAATTTCAAGCTCGGTATTTGTAGGATTAATCAAGTTTATCTTAAGAGCTGAAGATTGAAAATCTTTTGTTTTTAAAAAAACACTCACACAGCCTGTCAATAAGTTTTCCTGCCTTAATTTTTTGCATACTTTATGAATATGAGAATTTAACTGCTCTTGAATATAGTGAATGTCCGTTTGAAATTCTTTAAAGCTTTCGCTTCTTGAAACCGATTTTGGCTCTTGATGAGAAGAAACTACGGGATTAATTAAATTTCCAAGAAGCTCTTGTTTTAGCTCAAGCCCGATTTTACCAAGCTTTGCTTTTATCCAGATATCCTCCTGTGCGGTAAAATCATAGGCAGTTTGTATTAAATGTTTTTTTAGCAATGTCTCAATATTTCGCCCGACACCCCAAATTTCGCTTACAAGGGTTTGTTTAAGTTCTTGTTCTATTTTTCTGTAGCCTATGACGTACGTTTTTTTATCAGGGTCATCTTTTTGAAGATTTTTTGCTTTATCGTTTGCAAGTTTTGCTAAAACCTTTGAATAAGAAAGTCCTACGGAAACATCAATTCCTATTTCTTCTTTAACTTCGGAAACTATTTTTTCAATAATTTCTTCATACTTTAAATTAAAAGTTTTGTTCAGTCCCGTTAAATCCAAAAAAGCTTCATCAATCGAATAAACCTCGATATCAGGGCTGAAAGAGGTAAGCTTTTGCATAACTCTTGAAGAAATTTCACAGTAATATGTTAAATCCCCCGATAAAAAAGCAACATTTTTAAACCTGTGTTTAATCATAAAATAGGGCGTTCCCATTGCAATACCCAGTTTTTTTGCTTCATTAGAGCGTGAAACCACGCATCCGTCATTATTTGATAAAACGCAAACAGGCTTTGTCGTAAGTTCGGGGCGTCTTAATCTTTCGCACGAAACAAAAAAATTATTACAATCAACAAGCGCTATAACTCTTTTTTTAGCCATTTAATTTCCTTGTTATACCGATTGCAACCCCGAAAATCGACAGCGAATATTTAGGTCTGATTATTGGATAAGAGCTGTTTTCAGGCTTTAGATAAGCTCCTTTTTCGTCTTTTTTTAGGGTTTTTAGGGTAAATTCGTTATCTACTATCGCAAGCACAACATCATTTATTTTAGCACTTTGCTGTTTTTTAATTACAACATAATCGTTATCTAAAATTCCTATATCGCACATTGAATCCCCCGAAACTTTAAAAACAAAAGTAGAGGGAGAATTAATTTCCAAAATTTCATCAAAAGAAATTCTTTTTTCAATTTTATCATCCATTATTGAGGCAAATCCTGCTTTAACTTTTGATAAAACAAATTTTGCCTTAAAAAGCTCGGGGTTAATATAAAGATTATCATTCAAATTTAAAACAAGATTTTTTGCTTTTAAAACCTCAAGATACTGTTTAATTGAATTTTTGGATTTAAAACCTAAATCTTTTTTAATTTTATCATAGCTTGGAAGCGCTCTGTTTTGATAGATTTCTTTAAGAGAATTAAAAAAATCACTCTGTTTTTGGGTTAAATTTTCTAAATAATTTTCCATAACAATATTATGTACACATGTACATAAAAAGTCAAATTATTTCTTTTATTCTTGCATGTCCTCTTTTATCTATTAAAACTTTTGCATATCCGCCTTTTTGAAGTTTGCGCTCAAGCTCTTTGCCTTTGCCTTCTTTTGTGAAATATTTTTGAATTTGCGGAAAAGTTAATTTTTTATAATAAAATTCTCCTTGAATAAAAAGTGCGCCGGAAGGTTTTCGAAAAAGAATTTCTTTTTTATGCGCAACATTGTTATTATCTACATCAAGTACAACATAGGCTTTCTCTCTTCTGTAGCTTGAAGCGCTCTCCTTATCGGATATTTTTCCTATTTCATAATCAAGAGATACATAATCGCCCCGAAGAAAATCCCTTGGGTCAATCGGGTAAATTTTTAGCAAAACTTCTTTTCCTAACAGAAAAATCGCCTCGTTGGAAATTATAATCCCGATAACGATTAAAACCCAAAATATAACAATTATGTATGATTTTTTCTCCATCTAATTACCTTTAATTCTTGTTTTCTTTTCTTTTTCAAGATACATTCCAACCCCGACCAAAATAAAACCTCCGATTAAGAAAAACAGTGTTTTATCTATGTAACTCCAGCCAAATCTTGTATAAACACACAATAAATAAATTAATAAAAAGAAATTAATCAGATTTATCAAAGAAACATTTTTAAAATAATACCCCCAGTATATCCCTTGTGCAATCATATAAATTATAAATATATGAGCACAAAAAGCAACCGCAAAACCTATCAGCACGGGAAAACACAACAGCGATAATTCAAAAATACCCAATAATATAAAAAATATTGTTTCTTTGGATAATAGCTTATCTTCTCTGCTTCCCTTAAAATAATTATATAAGCTCATCAAACAATACAAAACCGCAGGCAGAATATAACAAGGATGAGCTATATTATAAGACGGATTAACGGAAAAAGTTAAAACAAGCAAAGTAAAAAATGCAAAAAATACGGAAGTCATTTTATAATCAAGCGAAAAAGAAGAAAATTTATCCCTAATCTTGGGAAAATTGGCTATACCATATAAAATCCCCGATAAGCTCAAAGGAATAATAACCGTCCAAGCTTCAATTTTATCTAAATTAAGCTCATCATAAAAGGAATAAAAAGAAAATATAAAAAGAACCAAACAAACTCTGTTTATGGCGTTTGATTTAAAAATATACGCAAAAGGAATAATGCTTAAAAGCCAAAGATACCCGACTAAAGCGTTTGAATTCCAATTGTATATCTGACCCAAAAGAGCATAATTTGCCCCGATTAACAAATTAGACAAATATATTAAGGCATCTGCCAATTTAAAATATTTTTGTTTAATAAATTTTAAATTATATCCGCCCCAAAAAGATAAAACCGTTACAATCAAAAGCAAAATTTCTTTTAATAACGGGATTTTATTAAACAATTTTATAATCCAATCGTTGCCGGAAACAAAAGTTATAACCCCCGCTGCAATTAAAATAACGCCAATCGTGTATAAAATTATTTGAAAATAAAGCCTGTTTTGTTTTTGAGTTTGTTCTTTAATATCATCTCTTAAAACTTGAGCAAGGTTCTCGTCAATCAAACCTTTATCTACCCATCTTTCAATATTTTTCATATCTTCCCTAAGTTAATTTCCAAAAAGCAATATAACATTTTTTATTATAATTTTCAAATTATTTCATATTCGTGCGCCAAATTTGACAATATTTCAACCGCTTTATCAATTTGTTCATAACTTAAATCTTTCATAACGCACAATCTTAAACGGCATTCTTTTCTTCTGACCGCAGGATAAGTCACAATATTTACATAAACGCCCTGACGCCTTAATTTATCATACATTTCAAATAAAACGGGTTCCGATTTTATCATAACGGGTATTATTGCAGAGTTTGAATTCAGCGTATCAAAACCTTTTTTGTTTAATTTTTCTTTTAAATATTTTATTTTTTCAATAAGTTCTGTCCTGCCTGCGCAATCCGTTTCCATTAATTTAAAAGCTTCAAGCAAACCTCCTGCAACGCAAGCAGGAAGCGCAGTTGAGAAGAAATAACTTCTTGCGTATAACCTTAAATATTGAACAACTTCACGACTTGCCGCGCAATAACCTCCGAGCCCTCCGGGGCCTTTAGACAACATTCCGACATGCAAATCAATTTTATCTTCAACATCATAAAATTGCGCGCTTCCTTTCCCTGTTTTACCCACAACCCCGACACCATGCGCATCATCCACCATAAGGGCGCAATTGTATTTTTGAGCAAGCTCAACTATTTTATCCAAAGGAGCAATATCCCCATCCATTGAAAAAACGCCGTCCGTTATGATTAATCTGCCAGTTTTGTTATCGGGAATGCGGGATAAA
>CANQAW010000165.1 GCA_947589525.1 Candidatus Gastranaerophilales bacterium | reverse complement strand
CTGAGTAAAATATTGTCTTTTTAAGACCATGTTTTTATAATTTAAATCGAAATAATTATTTAAAATATAAATTTTTTCATCTTCGGAAAGCTTGTTTACATCTTTTAAAAGAAGTTTGAGATGAATGTCCTGCGCACCTTTTGTATATTTTTTAAGCGATGTTAATAAAACGGGAGAAAAATCAAAATTCAGCTTTAATTTTGGAAATTTATCCATTCTCTTTAACATATCAAGGTAATCTTTTACGGCATGGAGTCTTACCCATGGAAGCAGAAAATCACTGTCATAATCCCTTTGATATGTCGGTTGATGAAAATGCCAAATAAAAGCTATGTTTAAGTTTTTCATATTTCCATTATAATTTTGTTTCCTGCGCCATGCAAGAAAAATTCATTAATTTGGCGAAGAGATTTCTTTTAAGAAAATGGAAGCTTTTGCTAAAATCGTTTCTCTTAATGTTGAAGGGTCGCTTATTGTGAAATCAAGTTTATTTAAAACCTTGGTTTCAAATATCGGACTCGGCATTGTTTGTTTTACTAATCTATCCGCGCAATATACTATTCCGCAAACCGTCGGAAGAGAGCTTTGAGAAGGGTCATGATGATATCTTATGCAATTTGTTAAAATTACGGGAAGCTGCCACTTTTTAGATATAAATGCACCTAAAATGCAGTGGTTTGTTCCAAACTGACTGTCTTCCAGCTCAATCAAATCGGTATTGCCTTGCTGAGCAAGATATCTTACTTTTGAATATTTTAAAGGATTTTTAGCATTTAATAACATTTTTCCTATGTCATGCAAAAAGCCTATAACAAAAGCATCATCAGGATTTATAACTTTGTATTCTTTTGCGATAATTTCTGAAGCCACGGCGCATTTAATCGAATGCTCCCACAAATCCCTGCTTCCTTGGGCAGTCATCATTTGTTTTAAAGCAAGGCTCATAATTATATTTTTTGCTTTCATCATACCTAATATAACAAGAGCTTTGTTAATTGAAGTAATTTGCTGACGAAATCCGTAAAAAGCCGAGTTTACAAGACTTATTGTTTTGGTGGAGATTGATTGATCCGCCTGCATTATTTTGGCAAGCTCGGCAATTCCGGTTGTAGGATTTTTAATAACACTCAACGCTTTTACCATAACGTTAGGCATCGGCGGAATATCTTTAAATTCCTCAACTAATTTTTGCGGGTCTATTTTGTCTTGCGGATTATTCATCATAATTTAATTATACCTGTAAATGTTTTTTTATGCTTAAAAAACTTCCGACTGAAGCAAATGTTACTCCGAGAGTTAATACACTGAATAATACGGCAAATTGTGCCATGGGATTTATCGGAATCATGAAAAATTCGTGTATTTTGATGATATAATTTTGGACTATATCAATGGGAATAATAGCAATCAAAGCGCCCAAAAATCCGTATATTGCTCCTTGTAAGACCAAAGGAGTTTTAATATACCAGTTTGAGACACCCATAAGTCTCATTATTTCTATTTCCTCTTTTTTTGATTGTATAACAAGCTCAATAGTTGAATTGATTATGGCTATTGTCAAAATACATACTATAATTACAAAAACTACCGTTGTTGTGTTAATTATCGCATAAATCATCTCGAATTTCTGTACCAAATCGTTTGCATAGCCTGTTTTTTCGATATTTTTTATGTTTTTAAGGCTGTTTATAACCGTCGGTATATTTTTTGTATTATCAACTTTTATTCTTAATGTGTTCGGAAGCGGATTTGGTATATCGGGCACATCAATTTCTTTTTTAAGCTCCAGCCAAGAGGTTTCTTTTGAAATAAAAGAAACTTTTTTGACATGCTCTAAATCTCTTATTTGGTTAACTGTTTCATTTACGTCGGCTTTAGGCGTTAAATATGCGCTTACCTCAAGAGCTGAGCCCAGAGATGAAACATAAGAATTAAGCGCAAGAGTAACTCTGAAAATTGAACCGAATATTGTTAAAATTGCGGCTATGGTGGTTATAATTGCAATATTAACAAGCCCTGTCTGTACAATTCCTTTTATTGTTTCAATTATTATTCTGTATGTTATTCTTACTTCGCTCATCCAATCTTTGGGGATATGCGATTTAACTCTTTGTTTTATTGTTGATGCTTTATTTTTAGTCATAAGTTCCTGCTAACATATCTCTTACAATTTGCCCATGTTCAAGCGTTACAACTCTTTTTCTGAAATAATTTACCATAGCTTGGTCATGTGTTGAAACTAAAATAGTTATTCCTCTTTGATTAACCTGTTCAAGTATTTGCATAACTTCAAGAGAATTTTTCGGGTCTAAATTTCCTGTCGGTTCGTCTGCAATTAACAAGGGCGGTCCGTTGACGATTGCTCTTGCTATTGAAACTCTTTGCTGTTCTCCTCCCGATAGTTCGCACGGTTTTGATTTATATTTATCTTCAAGCCCGACGACTTTAAGTGCGCCTATAACCCTTGTTTCTATTTCTTTTGAAGAAATACCCATTGTTCTTGTGACATAAGCAATGTTATCATAAACAGTGTGGTTTTGTAAAAGTTTATAATCTTGAAATACGATACCCATACAGCGTCTTAAACTTGGGATTTTGCTCGGTGCAAGATTTCCTATGTCAATTCCTGCGACATAAACACTGCCTCGGGTTGGTCTTTCTTCTAAATACAGCATTTTCATCAAGGTAGATTTGCCTGCTCCCGATGAACCTACTAAAAATACAAATTCTCCGGGCTGGATATGTAAATTTATACCTCGCAGAGCATATTTGTTTTTATATTGTTTTACTAAATCTCTAAGTACAATCATTTTACATCCATAAATTCAATTATTTTTTCGTATATTTTTCTGTCTGTTAATCCGTAGAATTCCATTAACTGCCTTTGTTCTCCCGATTGTCCGAAAGTATCCTTTGTTCCTATAAGGTGAACTTTACAGGGGCAATATTTGCAAATTGCTTCACATACGGCAGAACCGAGACCGCCTATTATGCTATGGTTTTCTACTACAACAACTTTTTTTGTTTTTTGTGCGCTTGCCTTAAGCGCCAAGTGGTGAAAAGGCTTTACAACGGGATAATGAAGAACTTCCGCTTCTATTCCGACATCTTTAAGACTTTGCACTGCTCCTAATACTTCTTGCAGTGTTTCGCCGTTGGTTACAATTGTTATATCTTTACCGTCTTTTAATTTTACGCCCGAATTCGGGTTAAATTGATATTTGTCGGGAGCAAAAACCGTTTTTAAATTGGTTCTGGGTATTCTTATATACATAGGACCCGATGTGTTAACGGCATATTCTATAACTTGTTTAACCTCGGTGCAATCGGCGGGAACTATAACTTTCATGTCGGGAATTGCTCTCATATAAGCTATGTCCTCAAGCGCCTGATGAGATGCGCCGTCTTCTCCGACCGTAATTCCGCCATGTGTTGCAACAATTTTAACGTTTAATTTTGAATAGCAGATGGTGTTTCTGATTTGGTCCAAGCATCTGGCTGTTGCAAACATTGCAAATGTGCTTGCAAAAACAATTTTTCCGCCGTATGCAAGACCCGAAGCCGTTCCCATTAAGTCTTGTTCTGCTATACCGCAATTGAAAAATCTTTCGGGATATGCTTTTTTAAATCTTGCGGTTTGGGTAGAGCTTGATAAATCAGCATCAAGCACAACGATATTCGGGTTTTTTGCGCCCAATTCAACAAGTGTGTCCCCGTATACATTTCTTGGAGATTTAATTTCATCGATATTAATCAGCATTTAATTCCTCCAGTGCAATGTTTAACTGTTCCGTGTCGGGTGCTTTGCCATGCCAGCCTGCATTATTTTCCATAAAGCTTACACCTTTTCCTTTTACGGTATTGGCAATAATGGCACAGATTGTTTTTGCTTCTTTAGCTTTTAAAAGAGCATTTTCGATTTCTTCGAAGTTGTGTCCGTCAATTGTTTGAACGTCAAACCCGAAGGCTTTAAGTTTTTCATCCAACGGTTCTAAAGATTTGACTTCGTCCGTTGAACCGTCTATTTGCAATTTGTTTTTATCAATAATTACGACCAGATTATCAAGCTTTTGGTGATTTGCGTTCATTAAGCTTTCCC
>CANQAW010000164.1 GCA_947589525.1 Candidatus Gastranaerophilales bacterium | reverse complement strand
CGAAAAATTATACTTATGCTTTAATGGGCAGAGTCGGCTATGAAGAAAGCGCAAGAGAGCTTCAAGAAAAAATTCAAAGAAACAAATCTCAAAAGGCGAATGATTATGAGTAATTTATCAGGTCCTTTTTTATCAAAAGATTTTATCGGAGCAAAAGCTGATTTTAATTCTTCAAATATTGTGCTTTTAGGCATGCCCTATGATTGCACATGTTCTAATCGTGCAGGAACTCGTTTCGGACCTCAAGGTGCAAGATTGGAAAGTGTCGGTATAGAAACATATTCTCCATATTTTGACAAAGATATTGATGAAGATATTAATTTTTTTGATGCGGGGGATTTGGAATTTCCTTTCGGCAACGCTCAAAAGGCGCTTGATATAACAAAGAAAAATGTTGATGAAATTTATTCAAACGGAAAAAAGCTTCTGGGTGTCGGGGGAGAACATCTTTTAACTTTGGCAAGCGTGGAAGCTGTTTTAAAATATTTTGAAAATGTTGCAGTTATACAATTTGACGCACATTGCGATTTAAGAAGCCAATATTTAGGCGAAAGCCTGACTCATAGCGGAGTTATGTATAAAATTGCGCAGTTAATCGGCTATGAAAATATTGCTCAAATCGGTCTGAGAAGCGGAGAAAAAGAAGAATTTGAAACGGTTAAAAAATATAATACTTTAAAAACAAAAAAAGAAGAACTTGATTGCTTTAAAGATAAAAATATATTTTTAACGCTTGACCTTGATGTGCTTGACCCTTCTTTAATGAGCGGGGTCGGAACTCCCGAAGCCGGCGGATTTGGTTATGTTGAGCTTATTGAATGGCTAAAATATTTAAAAGATTTCAATATAATAGGAGCGGACATTATGGAGCTTGCTCCCGATATTGATATTACTAAGGTTTCAAGCGCAACCTGCGCTAAGTTAATTCGTGAAGTTTTATGCATTCTATAATTTTGATATATAATTAAACTATGAAAAAAATCGGAATAGCGGGACTTGGTTTAATAGGCGGTTCTATATTAAAAAAATTATATAAAAACGAAGCTTATGAGTTGTTTTGTGTTTCGGAGTCTTCTTATAAAGAAGCTCGAAAATATACTAAAAATTCTTCAAACGATATAAAAACCTTAAAAGACTGCGATATTATATTTTTATGCTGTAAAATTTCCGATACGCTTAATATTTTAAATAATTTAAATTTATTTTTAAATAAAAAAACAACAGTAGTTGATGTTGCTTCGGTTAAAAAAGGCTTATTAAACAAAAAATATAATTTTAATTTTATTCTTTCTCATCCTATGGCGGGAAGCGAGAAATCAGGCTTTAAAGCAAGCAGTCCCAAGCTTTTTAAAGATGCTAAATGGTTAATTGAGAAAAATAATAAACTTTTGGAAAATATTATAAAAGATTTAGGCGCTATTCCTTATTTAACGGATATGAAAAACCATGATAAATATTGCGCTTCCGTATCTCACTTTCCGACCATTTTATCTTTTTTGCTGTTTGATTGTGTTTCAACTGATGCGCTTAAAATTGCTTCAAGCGGATTTAGAGATACTACAAGACTTGCAATGAGCGAGATTGATATGACGTTAAATATGTTAAAATTAAATGAGGAAAATATTTCCGAATTATTTAACAAACTTCAGGATAAATTTAATTACTTGAAAAAATGCTCAGATAGTGAGAAAATCAAGTTATTTAAACAAATTTCAGAAAAAAGAAAAGAAATGTATGACAATTTTGGCAAAAATATACTCTAAATATAAAGAAATAAAATCCAAAATAAAAGAAAAATATAATTCTCTGCCTATTTTAGACAGATATATTCTAAAGCAGTTAACCGACATTTTTCTTTTGGGAGTTATAGTATTTACTTCGATTATTTTTGCTTCGGAAACTTTTACACAGCTAATCAAGCAGATTTCACTGTACGGAATACCTTTTCATATAGCTATTATGATGATTATTCTAAATCTGCCTCAGGTTTTTACTTTAACTATTCCTATTTCAACTTTGTTTGCAACGGTAATGACCATAAATGACCTTAGTTTAAAATCGGAATTGACAATTTTTAAAGCTTGCGGGATTTCAGTCGCAAGAATAAGCAAAAGCGTGTTTTGTTTTGCGCTTGTGATGACTTTAGTCAGTTTTTTTATAAGCGAATTTATCGTTCCCGCCGCTTCCGTTCAATCCAAATCTTTGGCTATTTATTCTCTTGAGCAGAAACACATTCCCGAAAATAAAATGAATTTCAGCATTAAAGATATTGACAAAGACGGAAAATTAAAAAGATTGTTTTATGCTCAATGGTGCAAAGATAAGACTTTAAACAACGTTACCGTTGTTGATATAACAAATCCTAAAAATATTCAAATAATTCAGGCAAAAAAAGGCTCTACTTCGGATTACGGCTGGAAATTTGATAACGGGGTAATTTATACCATTTCAAAAGATGACAAAACATTTAACACAAGTCTTTTTGAGGAATCAAACGTTTCTTTTGGTATAGGCGATGTTAACGATATGGTTAAAGAAACAACCGCCGAGTTTAATTTCTTTAAGCTTATGCGCCATATTAAAAAACAAAAAAATCAGCTAAGTAATAAAATAAGGCTTGAATATAAAATAAATCTTTTTGATAAATTGGCGCTTCCCGTTACAACATTTGCGCTTGCGCTAATCGGTATACCTTTGGCGATAACTCCTCCCAGAGTAAGATTTAACAGAGGATTTTTATTCAGTATTTTTATAATTTTTGTATATTATGTTATAAGGGCATTTTCAATAAATTTGGGTGAAAGCGGAAAAATTCCCCCGTTTTTATCCGCATGGCTTCCCGTTTTAATAATAAGCGTACTTGGCGCATATCTTTTTTATAAAAAAGCTTATAAAATCTAATTACTGCCCGAAAATAATACAACCGAAGCCAGAATGTCCTGAAAATCTTTAGCTAAGATTTTTGCAAATATTTCAGGGTCAATTTGCGTTAAAACAATTTGAGTTAAATCCATCGGTAAATCTTGTATCATAGGAACAAGAAATTTAGGGTCGAGCTTTTCCATCATTTTAATTTTATCTTCTTTTTGCAATAAATCCATCGGTTTTGATAAATCACCCGCTTCAAATAAAAGCAGTAAGTCATCGTCTTGAGCAGTTACCCCTTGGATTAAAGCCATTTTATCTTCTCTTTTAAAAGAAGTTATAAATCTTGTAAATTCGCTGTCTTGCATTTGTTCGATTTCTTTTAAATAATCTTTTTGGCTTTTATCTTTATATTCGCTTCCGAATTGTTGAATCATTATGTTTTGCAGTTTTTGATAGTCAAGACTTTCAAAATATTTTTGTGCATAGTGCCTGTCTACATCCGGCTGTTTTAAAAATGTATCCATGGCATCGTCTTCCATAAAATCAAGAACATCCTTGAGTTCAAAATTTTCGAAAATAAGAACAACCAATTCTTCAATCGGAAGATGGTTTACTAAAGACATTATTTTTTCATCGGTAAAGAAATTAAGTCCCAGCGCCAGCTGCTGTTGAGTTAAAAACGGGAGAAGCTTATCCAAATCGCCTTCCGACATGTTTTGCAGAATTATATACTTGTTTTCTACATTTGCAAGTTTAAAAATCTCGAGCAGTTTATTCGGGTCGGACAGAATTTGCTTATAATCTTTTGCTTTTTCATTGCCCTTTTGAGCCTCCAGCTTCATGATTTCTTCAATATCTTTTGATTGATATTGAAAAATCGAATTGGTGGTTATGCCAAAATATTTGTAGAGCAGTGAAAAATCTACATTAAGTTCAATCATTATTATCCTTTATATATAAAATTATATATGTTTTATATATAAATAAAGTATTTTTATGGGAAGAAAATCCGTCTTTAAAAAGAAATTTAACAAATATTTACAAAATTAAATTTCGGACAAAAGATAATCTGCTATCCATTGGCAGTCTTTGTCTTCGCAGGCAAGAGCTTTAAGAGGAGCAATTGCGCTTTCGCCTATTCTTATAATGCTCATTGCGACAATCCCTCTTTTTAAACCTTTAAGTGTTTTTAATTTATCAACTAAAATTTCAACAACTTTGCTTCCCATTGCAACAATTGAATTTTCAACGTCGTTTTTATTTGTTGTA